>NZ_FSRK01000003.1:0-300000 GCF_900141765.1 Epilithonimonas zeae
GTTATATGTTATGTCAATGAACTTTGTTCTTTTCGCTTCATCAGGAATCTTAATCTGTCATCTTGTCCCTGATTTGCGAGTGCAAAAGTAAAAAGTTTTTCCTAAACTACCAAAACTTTTTTGAAGTTTTTTTTTAATTAACCACAAATCCGTTTTTAATATGTTTTTCACTCCTCTCCTGCGCTCCGAGATCTCTCGATTTCGGATTGCAAAGATAAGCAATCTTTTTAATCCTACAAGCCTTTTCTTATTTTATATTTAATAATTTTTAAACCATTAAATACTTACTAATTATTAACCTGTAACTCCTGCGCTGCTTATCTCTCAAAGCGGTGGCAAAAGTAGAGCTTCTTATCTCATCTCGCAAATATTAACCCAGTTATTTAAACATTATATCCTTATTAAGCTGATTTGTAGTAAGTTTAATTTTAATGTAATGACTACTTTAGTCTGAAACATTATTTCTGATTGAAAAAAAAAGGAACAAATAAGCGGTTTTAAAATTTCGAGTAGGAAAAAGCTTGGAATAATTACACCTTATTATAAAATTAAAGAAAAATAGAAGAGCCTGAAAGTATGTTTCCTGGCTCTTCTATAATATTGTAATTAAAATCTATTATTAGATTAATTGTTCTTGAATTTTACTTAATCACTTTTTTTGTTCTTAAACTTCCAGAATTTTCTGCTTTTATTATATATACTCCGTGGGGTAAAGTATTAGCCTCGATAACAATATTCTTTTCTTTTGAATATAGGTGACGAATCAATTTTCCTCCAGCATCGTATAATTCTACATTTCCAAGTTTTTCCGAAGATTGAACTACAAAACTTTCTCCGTTTCTGTAAACCTGGAACTCAGATTTTTTGTCATCAGCCACAGCTAATGTACCTTCTTTATATACAATTTCGAAACGGTTATTATTAGTTCCTTTAGTTGCTGTAAAAGTATAAATTTCATTGCTACTTAAATCAAAATATTGATTCAGCACTTTATCTCTTAAGTAAACTTTTTGATTAGTTTCAAAAATACCTTCCGGAGTTTGAAGTTTAATTTTGTAAGTTCCATTGACTGCAAATACATTTCCTAAAGTAATAAAATCGTCAGTTGAGAAGCTATTAACCTTACCTTGAATAGCTAATTTTCTTGCACCTAATATAGAATAAAATGAATCTGAACCTACAGCTAATAATTCCCCATCAAAATCGGTTTCATAATTATCGGTTGCTCCTTCGATATAACCTACAAGAATTGTATTAACCAAATTAGAAGGCGAAGTCATCGTGAGCCAGAATCTATTTTTTGGAGTTGATTTTTGGTAGAAATTACCATTATCCGTCACTCTGATATTATTACTAAAATCTAACGGCTGATCTCTACCTCCTGCTTTTGCCTGAATAATGAACGCCTGACCAACTTTGATTTTTCCATTCGGCACAATAGATCCATTGTAAGGATTTTCTGGATTATAAGTTGCCGGAGAACCTCCTGTTCCATTATAAATTGCATAATTGTTACCATTATATCCGGATCCAACTTGTCCAGGCGTATAACTGTTATTGGTCCAAAACCAAACCGTAGAATAGATTTTAGCAGAGTTCAATTGGTAAAATAAATCAAAATCAATATTAGATGGATAAGGATTTCCAACCAAATTGAATCCGTGATTAGCATCTGTCCATTTCAGGTTTTGATATTGGAGATTTCCGTTATTCGGAATTCCATTGAAATTGTATGTTTTGTTATAGCCATCAGTTCCAGCTTCTGCACGGATTGCATAACCTTTTCCTGTCTGGAATGTTGCATCGTTGGTTATTGTAAACTTATCATTCGACTCGTTATATTGTAAATAACCGTTTGCCGGAGTGTTCGGAGAGAAGCCATTTGTTCCTTTAATAGTCTGCCCACTAACTGGTGAACTCCAATAAACATAATCAATTGCAACAGCAGCATTGTTGTTCATATCTGTTACACTTCTCTGAACCTGGATATCGCCTTCATTGGTTACGTTATCAGTCTGAATCAAATTAGCATCACTTTCTATGATGAAATTAGCTGCAGATCCATTATTTGTAATTTTTTTCTTAACATTAACCGGGAAATTTGGTCTTACTCTCAAAGTTCCTCCTGCATTGACTGTCAAATCACAAACATCTAAAGCTCCATTTGTTTGAGTATTATAACTTCCTGCGATAATCACCTTACTTCCTAAAACCGGAGTTCCATTACTCCAAACATTGCTTGCCCAGGTATTTGCAGCTTCTTTGATTTGAGTTGCTTGTGTTGCTGTGTAACAAGTCTGCGTATTTTCCCTTACCTGACAATAAAATTGATAATTATTAAGACCATTAACATCACTTATCGTTAAAGTCTGAGTAGTTGCACCCGAATAAACACCACCATCTACAACTGCTGTCCAAGCACCTGTATTTTTCAACTCATACCATTGATAAGCCAATACATTACCTCCCACATAGCCTTCTGTTGCTGTAAGCGCTAAAGATGCGTTCACTATATCACAATTTACTACGTATGAAGGTTGAGCTGTAATTACCGGAGGCGTTCTAACCACAGGAGGCTCAGATGCCACATTAGCCAAACACTGTCCCGTTTCTACAACTTTGATAGTCCATTCTGATTCTACAAAAGTTGCTTTAGGAGATAAGAATGCATTTTTTCTTTTCAAATAATAACCTACATAATTAGGTGCTTTGAAATCATCAACCACAACAGAACCTTTTCTTAGCTGTAAACCATCATTTGCATTAAAACCGCCTGTGATACTTCCATTGCCTGTTGGTGCATATCCACAAGCCGATCCACTTACTCCAATTACAGCTAATCCACCTGCTGAAAGACTCCCTGATAATGTTCCATAACTTCCATAATCTACACCATAATCATTAGCTCTGTAGAAGCTATAATCAGCTAAATTAACAGTATCATTAGTTCCATTATAAATAGAAACAGTTCCTCCTGATCCGCCATTTTCGTCATACACTTCATATATAATAAGATCTGTTGCAATAGTACCAGAACCTGATCCTATTAACGCTTCACAACCTGAAGCATCTTCTTTGATTAATGTAAAAGCAGTCTCGGAATCACAATCTAAAGCCGTATCAACTACAATATCTCCGTCTGCTGTTACAGGAACAGTTGCTTTGATTTGTGTAGCACTAATATATTGCAGAACTGCATTTGCAGACCCAAACTTAACTGTTGAAGCAGCAGTGAAATCAGTTCCGGTAATTGTTACGATTGTATTGGCAGGTCCACTTATTGGGAATGCTATGATTGTTGCCGGAATACAACTACTAGCACAATATACTCTTACTGCATCTAAGAATCCTCTTCTTGTTGTTGAAATTGTTAATTGAGAACCAGTTGGTACATTTTCAAATTCAGCAGTAACAGTTTCAAAACCATCTGCCATTTTATTATTGTAAATTACATTTTTTGTAACACCATTTACTGCAATATTAAAACTGCCTTCAACAGTAGTCCATCCTTTTACATCTAGTTCAACAGTAATATTACCACTCACTTCTGTTAAATTTCTTGAAGTAATTGTTCCGCTAGTTGTCGTTCCAATTCTAATTGCGCCGCCTGCTTGATAAACAGTAGAAGTCGTTGGAAAATTGGTATTTCCTGACCATGCAGAACTTGATCCACTTGTACTTGTATTATTACCTGCTGTAATTGCATTAAAAGTTTCTTCAAAGCAAGGTCCAGTAATCACCGAAAGCGTTGCAACATTAGAAGTTTTGCTACCACAGTCATTACTTACAATGACGTGATACTTATATCCATTTTTAGACAATGGCACATTTGTAAGTGTCAATGTATTGCTACTTGTTCCTACATTTATCCAAGTCCCAGCCGCGCCTGTAGGACTTTCTTGCCATTGGTAAGTGAAGGGTGCAGATCCAGAAGCTGCTACTGAAAAGCTTGCATTAGCTCCAGTTATTATACTTTGGTTGGTTGGCTGGGTAGTGATAGTTGGCGCTGATAATATAGAAATTGGCTCTTGTGTTACATAAGAACCCGTGCTCCAGCAAAAACCATTATAAGCACGTACATAATAATTACCTGAGACTGTAACAGAATAAGGCTCAGACGCTGTAGAACCATCAGCAAAAACAACCGGATTAGCTGTAGATGTTCCTGTAGCTGCAGTCTGCCAATAAAAAGTAGCACCTGCCGTCATATTGGCTTCGTCTTGAGTTCCTATTTCATAAATAAGAACCGCAGTACTACAAACCGGATTTTCCAAAGGCGTAATCTCACCATTAGGAGTTACAGGAACCTGACAAGGTGTAGTTACTGTTCTCGGATTATTAGTAATTGTAGTTGTATTGTATATATAATTACTTGAACAGATATTATATTCATAAACTCTGACATAATATGTTGTAGATGGTGCTAAACCAATTATTGCCACATTATTCCCTGTTCCGGAATAAATAACTTGCTCTCCACCTCCGTAAACTGTATTAGCTAAAGGTAGAACATTAGAACTAACCGGATTTGTAAAGTTATTAATTGTATTAATCACCACTACTCTACCAATACCGTTACCTGCGGTTAAATTAACAGTCATTCCTGATGATGTAACCGAAGTGAATGACGCGACTGCTGATTGTGTGGTAGGTGCTAGACAAGCCGCTACACTTCCTGACAATGCGACCTCAGCATAATTTGCTTCAATAGCACTTCCTCCACTTACAAGAACTGTATCTGTATAATTAGCATTAGCTATTAAACCTGCTTTCAAACGGACATAGAATGTTTTAGAAGCGCCAATATAACTAGCTGGAAGTGCTATTGCATGACTATAAGGTCCTGTTGCACTTTCTGCAATTTCAAATCGGTCATCTATCGTTACCAATTCTACAGGATCGGTGTCTGTATTTTCCAAATCGCTACCATTCAATACAAAAGATTGTGCAGTAGAAGGACCGTTGCTTTCCACATAGTTGAAACCAGATAAAGAAGTTGGCGTTACTGTAAATTTAGGTGGATTTTTTATCCAATGAGCATACAAGGTTATTGTCGCACTAGAAGCTGAGTGAGTATAAGTAGCTCCTGCAGTATAGTCTGCTACAGTCCCTGCTGCCGTGGTTTTCCAACCACCAAAAGTATATCCTGCTCTTGTAAAAGCTGAACCATTATTTAGAACAAGTGTACCCGATTTAACGCCCGTAATTCCGTTATAGTAACCATCCTGGCTAGAAATTGTTCCCAACCCGCCATTATTATTGTAAGCAACATTAAATTTCCAGCGGGCATATATCGTAATATTACTACTTGGCATCGGTGCAGGTCCATAACTAGAACCCGGTGTATTGATGACACCTCCACTAACACCATTCGGAATACTGTACCAGCTTGCAAGCGTATAACCATTCTTGGCAAGCGTTGTAGGATTAGCTAATACAATTCCCGGACTTTGTCCTCCTGTAAAGTTATCGTTTGCAGGAATGGTACTTGCATCACTAGTATTATCATTACCATTATAAGTAAGCGTATAAGTAACAGGCGCAGTAACTGCACCAGCAACAGAAACATTTCCTGTAGTTGCCCCTGTACTAGCATTGGATACATAAGTTGTTGCACCTCCATAAGTCGCGGCAGTTAATCCACTTTGTAATCTGACATATACTGTTTGCCCTGCAGAAACATTCCCTTCTGCAGCCGTATAAGAGATAGTACCTGCGTAAGTACCTGTTGCTGTTTTTGAAACTTCAAAATTTGTAGGTGCAGTCACGGTAACCCCTGCTGTTAAATTAGTACCTTTTAAATTATAGGATTGTGCTGCTGAAGGACCTGAACCTTGAGAATAGTTTAACCCTGTTATAGAAGTGGGCGTAAGTGTAAGAGTTGGAGTAGCAGTAACCGTTAACTTATATAAAGTAATATCTTGCTGACTGCCTGTATAACAAGCAAATCTAGGAGCACTTGTATTGTATTGTAAGGATCTACCGCTAACTCCGAGATTCTGAACACTGAATGTTCCACCAGAATAAGTAAAACTCCATCTTTGATTATTAGTAGTTGCAGTAGATACAGCTTGAACATTATTACTACTACCTGTATAAGATGCAAAAACATTGGCATCTTCATTATATATAGACTTTCCTGTTCCGTTAGTTTCTATTTTCCAAACAATTGCCTTAGAAGGATTAGTAATTGTGGTTCCTGAAGTTGGAGATATAGATGTATTCGCAAAAAATGTCCCGTTATGAGTATTATTCATTGCCTGAGTTGTACCATAAGCTACAACATAATAGCCATCAGTAAAACCTGCAGCAGCAGTAACTTTGGTAAACGTCCCAGTTCCAGAATATTGAGCGATAGCTTTCCCTCCAATTAAAAGTAAAAAGAAAAGTAAAAAAGCCTTGATAGACTTCCAGAGAAAATATGTTCTCAGAGAGAATAAATTTTGATCCATAGCATTTGTTTTCATTAAGCAAGCAAATATAACCGCATAACTAAAACAAACACCTGAGTTTTAAAATGTTAATATAAATGTAAAAATACTGTCAAAATCGCATCAATTTTGTGGATAAAGCTTATTTGTTAAAATTCCATTTTCCAAAATTTTACAAACACTTAACTTTTAGTTTACAACTGCTTAGATTTTGGATTAAACAACTCAACCGAGTAATTACCAGAAAACTACTTGATTACCATCATCTGGCTATAAAGATTTTCCAGATGCAGAATTTTTGTAAAAGGGCTTTTTACTTTTTCCAATTCTTCTTTGGCGTGGATGTAGCTGTATCGGGAAGCGATGTTGTGCATATTAGAAACCAGCACCAGCCAGCATTCTTTCGCCTTGCTGTTGTATAGAGGATATTTGGTATTCTTCTTTTCGATGACTTCCAATATTTTGTCAGAATGCAGCTCATCAAACAGAGATAACTGATACTCCAAAAACAAAAGAACGCCTTTCTGGTGGGGCGTTCTTCTGATATGTTTTACGAATTTGGTTTTTTTGTTATTTGTAATCGCAGACGAGATTTCTTTAATCAATTGCTCAGGTTGCTGGTAAAAATCTTCCTGTATATAATCTATATTAAGATGATAAATGCCATAAAGACTCTTATATTCTGCCAAAAGCTTTTCTACGGTGCGAAAGATGTGATTAATATAACTCTCCTTTTTTTTAAGCTCAAAATGGTTAATAATCTCCGAAACTTCTATCCCAATCTGCTTTCCTTTATAATTGATGATAAAATCCGGACTCTCGCCTGTCAGGTTTTCGATTTCCATTTCAGGATAATGCTGGAAGAGTGTATCTAGTAACAGCAATTCTGTTTTTTTCTGATATTCCTCGCGTTCGTGCAGTTTGGCGTTGCTGATGGAGTTATACCATTTGACTAAATTGTCTGACTTGTCACCGTTGGAAGCAACGCAAATCTCCAGATTTCTATTAAGGTCTTCACAATAAATC
The DNA here is from genome assembly GCF_900141765.1 of Epilithonimonas zeae. Classification (NCBI taxonomy): domain Bacteria; kingdom Pseudomonadati; phylum Bacteroidota; class Flavobacteriia; order Flavobacteriales; family Weeksellaceae; genus Epilithonimonas; species Epilithonimonas zeae. The sequence goes on from NZ_FSRK01000003.1 coordinate 7,458, forward strand.
ATCTTCGTATTATTAGAAATTAAACCTTTTTAAATTTAATAAATTATTGATTACAAAACACTTATATGAATTAAATTTAACAAAAAAGAAACAAGATTTAAGACATAAGATTCAAGATTGAGCTATTTAAAATTTCTTTTAAAGCTTCACAAACAAGCAATGGAAGCCCAATAGCACCATTCCAACTTTGATTTTTTGAACATTGTAAGTGTATAATCTATGGTACAAAAAACTAATTATTATATTTGCAGGCATATAGACGACCTTAAAAAAAATTTACTACACTAATGGATTTTAAAAACTTTAAGATGCCTTACAGCATCAATCCAGATTATTCCAAAAAAACGGCTTATTTCTCTATGGAGTTTGCCATAGATCAGGCCCTGAAGATCTACAGCGGCGGACTAGGTTTCCTTGCAGGATCTCATATGAAGAGTGCCTACAATCTGAAACAAGATTTTGTTGGAATCGGGATTCTTTGGAAATATGGTTATTATGACCAAAGCAGAAATATGGATCAAACCCTGAATCCAATCTGGACAAAAAAAATGTACAGCTTCCTTGAAGATACGGGCATCAAATTCCAAATCGAGATTCATAACGCTCCGGTTTGGGTAAAAGTTTGGTATCTGGCTCCGGAGACATTCAAAACTTGTCCTATGTTTTTCTTGAGTACAGACGTGCCGGAAAACGATCATTTATCTAAGACTATTTGCCACAAATTATACGACGCCAACGAATCTACCAAGGTTGCACAATATATCCTTCTAGGAAAAGGTGGTGCAAAATTATTGGATGAGATGAATTTCCACAGAGAAGTTTATCACCTGAATGAGGCGCACGGCTTGCCAGCAGCATTCTATCTTTTAAGAAAATATGGTGGCAATCTGGCTAAAGTGAAAGAAAAATTAGTTTTCACAACCCACACACCAGAAGAAGCTGGAAATGAAAAACACAATATCCACCTTTGCCACGATATGTCTTATTTCTGTGGTTTAACCATCGATGAAGTTAAAAGAATCGAAGGTGTACAGGATGACAGATTCAACCACTCGCTTTGTGCTTTGAGAATGTCAAGAATTGCGAATGGCGTTTCTCAATTACACGGCGTAGTTTCCAGAGATATGTGGAACAAATATGACGGAATTTGTGAAATCAAGTCTATTACCAATGCTCAGGAGTTCGGTTATTGGGGCGACAAAGCGCTTTATAAGCACAAAGAAAATAATGACGCTGCAGAGTTTGACATCAGAAAAGCTTATCTTAAGAAAAGAGCATTCAGAATTGTAGCAGATCAGACAGGCAATATGTTTGATACCAAAGTTTTGACCATCGTTTGGGCAAGACGTTTTGCAGGTTATAAAAGAGCAGACCTTTTATTAGCTGACAAAGAACGTTTCAGAAGAATGTTGGAGAACAAAGAGCATCCGGTTCAAATCATCTGGGCAGGAAAACCTTATCCAATGGACTATGGCGCAATTTCTACGTTCAACAATTTGGTTGAGGAAAGCAAAAACCATAAAAACATGGCCGTTCTTACAGGTTATGAGTTAGCTTTGAGTAAGGCTTTGAAACAAGGTTCTGACATTTGGTTGAACAACCCAAGAGTTCCAAGAGAAGCATCCGGAACCAGTGGAATGACAGCATCTATGAACGGTTCTGTCAACCTTTCTACAGACGACGGATGGATCCCAGAATTTGCAAAACACGGCGAGAACTCTTTCGTGGTTCCAAAAGCAGATTACGATAACTGGCCAGTTGTAGAACAAGATAATTTTGACCTTAATAATCTTTATGATGTTTTGGAAAATGAGATTATCCCAACATACTACGAGAAGCCAGACCAATGGAGAAAAATCGTTCATAACGCTATGGATGATGTGAAAATTCAATTCGGAAGTGATAGAATGGCAGATGAATATTACAAATTACTTTATTAAGTATATAAATCTTAATTTCCAACCCCTTCAGAGTTTAAAACTTTGAAGGGGTTTTTATTTGAAGAAAATTTTTAATTTAGTTTTCAGAAACTTATTAACTATGATCTTCGATTTTTTGTTTCCCAACCGATGTTTGGATTGCAATCAACTGATTGACAAAAGGAAAATCGTTTGTGAACTATGTCAGGATAAAGTCAATTTTTCCAATCATAATTACTTTGGGAATAATTCTTTGATGGATAAAGCAGCATTACAGATTCCTGTTGAAAATGCCTACTCGCTGTTGTATTATGAAAAAGAAAGTCTGGCCCAGAGAATCATTCATCAACTTAAATATAATCACAGAGAAAAAATCGGAAAAGTCTTAGCTAAATGGATTACTGAGAGAATTGATTTCAGTAATAGCAAACCTGATTTGCTCGTAACAGTTCCGCTCCATTATAAGAAATTAAAACAACGTGGTTATAATCAGCTTCATCTTTTCGGGAATGAGTTATCAAAGCATTATAATATTCCTGTTAGTCATACTTTATTAAAAAGAATCAAACACTCCCGAGCTCAGGCAAAGAAAAATCAAAATGAAAGACTGAAAACAAAAAATGCTTATCAATTGACACAAAATATCAATGATAAGCATATTCTTTTGATTGATGACGTTTACACAACCGGAAATACAATGTCGAATATCGCGTGGGAAATTCTCAATAATTCCAAAAATGTAAAAATCAGTATTTTGGTAATGGCGATGGACGTTTGATTAGTTATGAATTATAATTTATGCGTTTTTCAAATCATTCATAATTCATAGCCAATAACTCATAATTACCTTTGAAGTTTTTCTCCGTAAGACAAATCGCCTGCATCGCCCAAACCTGGCGTGATATAACCTTTTGAAGTTAAATTTTCATCCAAGGCACCAATCCAGATTTTCGCATCAGGATAAGCTTTTTCGATCGTTTCAACTCCTTGTCTACTTGCGATTGCTGCAACAATATGAATAGAGGTTGGTTTTCCGTTGGTCAACAAATCTTTGATTGCCTCAATCAAAGAAGCGCCAGTCGCCAACATCGGATCAGCAACGATTAACGGGCGTCCATCTAATTTCGGACAAGTCAAATAATCTTGTTTGATAGAAAAATAATCGTTTGCATCATGCTTTCTATAAGCAGCAACAAATCCACAATCCGCTTTATCAAAATAATTAAGAATTCCTTGAAACAAAGGAACTCCAGCTCTCAAAATCGTTGTGATTACAGGCTGTGTTTCGATTTCTTTTACCGTGATTTTATCAAGAGGTGTTGTAATCTCAATTTCTTTTTGGTCTAATGTTTTACTGATTTCAAAAGCCGCAATTTCTCCGATTCTTTCCATATTTCTACGGAATTTCATTCGGTCTTGCTGTACTTCAACGTTTCTAAGATCATTAATCCAAGAATTGACAAGAGAGAATTGATTTGATAATATTGTTAACATTTATGCTGTATTAGTATTTTAAATTTAAGAAATTAATGCAATAAAAACCCTCTCAGAATAAATTCTGAAAGGGTTGAATTTTTATTTTTGTCTAAAGTAAATTTCGATTGGAACACCTGTAAAGCCAAAGTGTTTTCTCAATTGATTTTCCGTGAAACGCTTGTACGGTTCTTTCACATATTGCGGAAGATTACAGAAGAATACAAATTGCGGCGATGGCGTTGGCAGCTGCACACAATATTTGATTTTCACATATTTTCCTTTGATAGCTGGTGGCGGCATCGCTTCAAAAACAGGAAGCATCACTTCATTCAGTTTTGAAGTTTTGATTTTCTTAGCTCTATTATTATAAACCTCCATTGCAACCTCAACAGCTTTCAAAATTCTCTGCTTCGTTAAAGCTGAAACAAATAAGATTGGAATGTCTGTAAACTGTCCGATTTTATGTTTGATAGCTGCTTCAAAATCACGAGTTGTGTTGGTGTCTTTCTCAACCAAATCCCATTTGTTCACAACAATCACGATTCCTTTTCTGTTTTTTTGAGCCAGACCGAAAATGTTCATATCCTGAGATTCCCAGCCCAAAGTTGCATCTACCATAATGATGACAACATCGGAAAACTCGATAGAACGGATTGAACGCATTACGGAATAGAATTCCAAATCCTCGTTCACCTTAGATTTTCTTCTCATTCCAGCAGTATCTACCAACACAAACTCGTGTCCGAACTTGTTATACAAAGTCTGGATACTATCTCTAGTCGTTCCAGCAATATCTGTCACAATATTTCTTTCTACATCAAGTAAAGCATTAGTCAAAGTTGATTTTCCAACGTTTGGACGACCTGCGATGGTGATTTTTGGCAACCCTTCGAATGGATCTTTGTAATCTGTTGTCGGGAAATCGTTCACAACATCATCCAGCAATTCTCCAGTTCCGGAGCCTGTTGCAGAAGATAAAGTATAATATTTTTCAACGCCTAATTGATAAAACTCGGTTGCAGGTAATTCTTCTTTTGAAGAGTCTACTTTGTTCACAACCAAATAAAGCGGTTTGTTGGCTTTTCTTAAAAGTTCATAGATTTCTTGGTCTGTATCGGTAAGACCTTCTTCCACATTTACCATAAAAATGATAGACGTAGCTTCGTCCACAGCCAGCTGAACCTGTTTACGAATCTCCATCTCGAAGACATCCTCTGTTCCTACATCATAACCTCCTGTATCGATTACAGTGAAGTCTACGCCGTTCCAATCGGATTTTCCGTAATGACGGTCACGTGTAACGCCTGCAGTAGAATCTACAATAGCTTCTCTTCTTTCTAATAATCGGTTAAATAATGTGGATTTTCCTACGTTGGGGCGCCCAACGATAGCGACAATGTTTGACATAAATTTGTTTCTTTTTCTTTAAAAATTAGGAGATTAAAGAATGTTGAGATTCAGAAAATGATGGTAGGATCCTATTTTAATTTCTACTTACAATTTTTCAAATCTCTCAATCTCCGAGTTTTTAAATTCTGATTAAGAATGGGTTACTTCGACTTTCGAAGCCCAAAATTTTTGCAAATATACGTTTTTTGGTTGATAGTTGATGGCTGTTTGTGAATCGTAAGGGTCGAATTGCCAACTAGCCCCGATAGTAGCGGCATCCTTTTTCTTTTTTGCAAAAAAAGAAAAAGATATAGCGGATAGCGGGATTAAGCTCCTAAAACAAGATGAAAAATTGGAAAGCTTTTTGCAATTGTATCTTAAAATCTGAACTATGAAAAAAGTATTAATTGTTTTGCTGATGATATTTGTTATCATTCAGTTTTTTCCGATTGACAAGACGAATCCTACGACTAATCAAGGAATGGATTTTCTGAAAATCAAAAACACGCCTGATCCGATTGCAAAAATCATCGAAAATTCTTGTTACGATTGTCATTCCAATGAAACGAAATATCCTTTTTACAGTAACATCCAGCCTGTTGCGTGGCTGTTGAAAAATCATATAGAAGAAGGTAGAAAAGGACTTAATTTTTCTACTTTTGCAACGTACGAACCAAAGCGGCAAGCGCACAAAATGGAAGAAGCGGCTGAGTATGTGGAGCAAAGCAAAATGCCTCTGGAAAGTTATCTGCTTGGTCATTCTAATGCCAAATTGACTGACAGGCAAAGAAAAGAACTCGCCCAATATTTTAGAAAAATACAGAAAGAAACGGAAACCAACCCATTATGACGACAGATATCTCAGTTAATTTGAAAGATAAATTCATTGTTTTTTATGATGGTGAATGTGGATTTTGCAATCATTGGGTGCAATGGATTTTGGAACGGGACAAAAATGATAAGTTTTTGTTTTCATCGTTGCAATCTGAATTTGGACAAAAATTTTTGAATGAGAGAAATCTTCCGAACAAAGTTTTTGACACGCTTTATCTTTGGAAACCTGAGAGTTTTTATTTGTCCAAATATCAGGCGATTTTAAGAATTGCGAGTGAATTGGGCGGCGTTTATTCTTTGGCAAATATTGGGAAGATCCTGCCAGATTTTATCGGAAATCAATTTTATAATTTGGTTTCCCGAAACAGAAAAAAGTTAGCCGAAAACCAATGTTTTTTACCCAATGCTGAACAGCGAAAAAAATTTATAGAAACATAAGAAAAGCCATCAAAAGAGATGGCATTTCTTTAAAGTTAGTTTGTAAAAAAATTGGCTCAGATTATGATTCTATTTGCAAGAGTTATAGCTTACAATTGTTGAAGTTTAAAGCGCTGATTTTCTTATAAATCTGCAGTTGTTAAAATTCGGAGAAATATCTTCTCAATAGATTATAAGTTTATTGTTTATATTTGCAATATTATGGAATATAATACCGACAGAACACAACTACTAATGCCCGAATATGGGCGCAACATACAACAGCTCGTAGAGCATTGCAAAACGCTGCAGACCAAAGAAGAAAGAAATGAAATGGCGCTTGCAATTATCGAGTTTATGGGACAAAGAAACCCACACCTTCGCGACGAAGAAAACTACAAACATAAACTTTGGGATCACCTCTTCATTTTGGCAGATCATAATCTGGATGTAGATTCTCCTTATCCAATATTAACCGCAGAAGAACTTATCACAAAACCAAGGAAAATGGATTATCCATCTTTGGAAAATGATTATAAATTCTACGGAAAAAGTATTCTTCAGCTCATAGAAACTGCAATTGCTCTGGAAGAAGGTGATGAGAAAGATGCCCTGATTCAGGTTATTGCCAACAACATGAAAAAGTCCTACAATGTGTATAACAAAGAACACGTGCAGGATGATGTGATTTTCCGCCATCTGAAAGAACTTTCTAAAAACAGACTAGACCTTACAGGTTTGGATTCTCTGGACAAAAGTAAAATCTATTATGCAACCAACAGGAACAATAACAACAATAATAATAGAAACAACAACAGAAATCAAAACTATAACAACAATAATAGGAAAAATAATTTCCAAAATCATAAAAATAAAAGAAGATAAATGGACGGTGCTTTCGAAATAAGAGGAGGAAAGAGATTGAGCGGAGAAATCACGCCTCAAGGTGCAAAGAATGAAGCTTTGCAGATTCTTTGTGCAGTTTTGCTGACTGAGGATGAGGTAAGAATTGATAATATCCCTGACATCAAGGATGTGAATAAGTTGATTGAGATCCTTCAGGACTTCAACGTCAAAGTAACTAAAAACGGTAAAGGCGATTACACCTTCAAAGCAGATGAAGTTAACTTCGATTATATTAAATCTAAGGAATTCAAAAAAGACGGTGCTAAGCTAAGAGGTTCCGTGATGATTTTGGGTCCAATGTTGGCGAGATTCGGTGAAGCTTATTTGCCAACGCCAGGTGGTGACAAAATCGGAAGAAGACGTTTGGATACACACTTCCAAGGTTTTGTAGAATTGGGTGCTGAATTTTCTTATGATGAAGAGGAAGCATTCTACTCTTTGAGAGCCAAAGAATTGACTGGGAAATTCATCCTGTTGGAAGAAGCTTCTGTAACCGGAACGGCCAATATCGTGATGGCAGCTGTTTTGGCAAAAGGAAAAACCAGAATCTACAACGCTGCTTGTGAACCTTATCTTCAGCAATTGTGTAAAATGCTGAACAGAATGGGCGCCAACATCACAGGAATTGGTTCTAACCTAATTACTATCGAAGGAGTTGACAAACTACACGGAACAGAACATACAATGCTTCCGGATATGGTGGAAATTGGTTCTTGGATTGGATTGGCAGCAATGACAAAATCTGAAATTACCATCAAAAACGTGAACTGGAATCAGTTAGGTGTTATTCCAAATACTTTCAGAAAATTAGGAATCGAATTGGAGCAGAGAGGAGATGATATCTATATCCCTTCTCAGGAAAATTATAAAGTACAGAAATTCATCGATGGTTCTATCTTAACCGTTTCAGATGCGCCTTGGCCAGGATTCACGCCAGATTTGTTATCCATTATTTTGGTAGTGGCAACTCAGGCAAAAGGTTCAGTTTTGATTCATCAGAAAATGTTCGAAAGCAGATTATTCTTCGTTGATAAATTAATCGATATGGGCGCACAAATCATCCTTTGTGACCCGCATAGAGCAACAGTTATCGGGATGAACCAAGAAACACCTTTACGCGGAACTACAATGGTTTCGCCAGACATCAGAGCTGGAAATGCCTTATTGATTGCAGCACTTTCTGCGGAAGGAAAATCAGTAATTCAAAATATCGAACAAATCGACCGTGGTTATGAGAATATCGATGAAAGACTAAGAGCGATTGGTGCCGATATTAGAAGAATCTAGTTAGAACTTTCGTTTTAGAAATTAGAATCTAAATTTATGATATAAAAATTAAAGGAAGCTCATTAAGAAGCTTCCTTTTTTTGTAGAACGTCTATTCTGCTGCTCAGCAATTTATATTCTCTCAGATAGTTTTCTATCTTTTCGATTTGGTCTTGACTAATGTTCAAAAGCAGTTTCACATTTCCGAAATTGCTTCCATTCAGATATTCGATGTTAGCATTTACGATTTTGTAACTCACATTGTAATGATTGTAAATCGTGTAAAGTAGAATGTCAAATCTGATTTTCCCGTTCAGTTCTATTTCAAGGATTATTTGTTTCGTCGATTTCGGAAAAAAAGTTTTGCCTGTAGTTTCTTGTTTGTAAATCATAGTAATATTTTGGTATTTGGTGAATTATTTAAGTTTATTTTGGATTGGAACAACAATGACCTGGAAGATGTAACAGCCGACACAGATTTTTAAAAAACTTTCCAAAGCCGCCAGAAGAATCAACATTAATCCAAATCCTAAAGCAACATTATAAAATCCGGTCAGCATCAATACAACAATTGTCAGCGTAAAGATTGATCCCAATGTCGCAGCAAACCTTTTCGGAGCTGCAAAAATCGGTTTTGGTTTCAATCCTGATATTTTTAAAATCGATTTTGAAAAAAGGGCTAAAGGCGAAAATAATAAGCCAGAAGCCCTAATAATAAAATCAAAAACTAAGAGCAATAATAAATACGGCCACTCAAAAAACAGGGATACAGAAACCACGACAATCACAAAAAATGCGGTTAGTCTTACGGTATTTTCGTCTGTATAATATTTTTTCGTTTGATCCATATTTGAAATTTTTAAAATAAAAAAAGCTCCATCGGTAAGATGAAGCTTTATGTCATAGCCTTCTCACCGCACTCTTCAGTTCGTATTACACATCATCATCTGTGAGAAAATCTGTTTCATTATTTCTTAATTACAGTGCAAATATATAAATTATTTAATTCCCACCAAATTAGTATGAATTATTTTTAAAAAAATTATTCTAACTGTCCTACTTTCGTCAGTTTTTCAGAAGCAGCCAAACCATTGGGATTGCATCCAGGTTCACCTTCAGGGACTTTAAGATTTTTATCTTGATAGAATTTTTCCCAAAATACATTGGTTTTTCCAGTTTTTGGATCGATAAAAGTCATCGGCTCTAATTTGAAAATCTGATTTTCACGAAAAGCACGTTCTACAAAATCAGAGCAGTAATACGAGTGTTCATCCAAAATGTAATTGAAGTTATAGGGCTTTCCAACCAAAGTTTCAGCTTTGGAAATCGAATTGGGAATCGATGAATGAAATTCTGATTTTAATCTGTAAACATCAATTTTTTGTCCCGATTTGGTTTGTTCTTTTAAGAAATGATTGAGTTTCTGCTTCTGAGAACCGCCTTTCGGTGCAGCGTGAAGCACGTAAAGATGATGGTCTTCTTTTTTCACAATTCCGATGTGGTCGTAGGACGTTTTCTTCTCTGTTTGCGTGACATTATTAATCGCACCCGACAATCCGGATTCTACAGCAGGAACGAAAAGCAAATCACCGTTTTCCAAAATAGAAGTGTTGTAAGTTTTGCAGCTTGTTAAAAAAAACAGCGCAAAAATAAGGTAAACTGAATTACTTTTTATAATTCTTTTCATACATCGCAATCCATTCGTCCACAGATATTTTCTGGCAAAGCTCACCCAACAAATCATAAGTAATATCCTCCACTTTTTTGAATCTAATGCAAGATTTTCCCATATCTAATTTCTTTTTAGAATGATTTGGAAACTCATTCACAAACCAATCTAAAATCTTTTGGTCTGCGTAAACTCCCATATTGTAAAAAGCGATAAAATTCTTTTGCGAAGCTACACTTATGAATGGCAAAGGCGTATTTTTTGCGCAATGATAGCCCGCTGGATAAGTTTCCATAGGCACAACCCAAGTGACCATCCCGTATTGCATTGTCTGCTGGAAACCTTTTGGAAGATTACGATCAACAGTTTCTAATAACTTTCTGAAAGCTTCTCTTCGTTCTTCAGGTATTTGGGAAATATATTCTTCTACAGTGTCAACAAAAATCTGCATATGATTATTTTTTTAAGTTTTATTGCAAAGTCACAAATATAAATTAAAATCGAATTATTATTAAGTCACAAAGTTTTCAGATTGACAAATTGGCGACTTAAAAACACAATATTTTAAAAAATTTAGCACCTATACGATTAAACAAAATCCAATTATTTTAAATCAAAAATACTATTTTTTTTATTGAAAATTTAAAGCTTATTTTTGTACTTCAAAGTTAAATTATAATGCCGAAAATATCGCAAAGAGCGCAGCATATGCCTGCATCACCTGTTAGAAAATTAGTCCCGTTTGCCACTGCTGCAAAACAAAAAGGAATCAAAGTTTATCACCTGAATATTGGTCAGCCAGACATTGAAACGCCGCAAACGGCTTTGGATGCTGTAAAAAACATCGACTTAAAAGTTTTGGAGTATGCACTTTCAGAAGGTAATCTGGATTACAGAATTGCGCTTAGAGATTATTACCATTCATTAGGATTCAATGACCTTACAACAGATAATTTCATCGTTACCAACGGAGGTTCTGAAGCTTTGAATTTTGCTATTTCTACACTTTGTGATGACGGCGACGAAATCATTATTCCAGAACCTTATTATGCTAATTATAATGGATTTGCTGGAACATTCAACATTAATGTAGTAGCAGTTCCATCAACCATTGATACTGGATTTGCGTTGCCTTCAATTGAAGAATTTGAGAAAAAAATCACCAATAAAACCAGAGCTATCGTCGTTTGTAATCCTGGAAATCCGACAGGTTACCTTTATTCAAGAGAAGAACTTCAAAAACTGGCAGAGATCGCAAAAAAACACGATATTGTTATTATTTCTGATGAAGTTTATAGAGAATATGTTTACGACGGAGAAAAGCAAATCTCAATGTTCGAATTTCCGGAAGTTGCAGACAATGTTATCGTTATCGATTCAGAATCAAAGAGATATTCAATGTGTGGTGCAAGAATCGGATGTTTGATTACCCGTTCCAAAAAAATCCACGATGCTGCAATTCTTTTTGCTCAGGCTAGATTAAGTCCAGTTCTTTTAGGACAAATCGCTGCAACGGCTGCTCACAAGAACGATGCAGAATATATTGCTAAAGTTAGAGAAGAATATACCGAAAGAAGAGACCTTTTGGTAAGCTTATTGAATGAGATTCCTGGAGTAATCTGTCCAAAACCAAAAGGCGCATTCTATTGTGGCGTAGAATTGCCTGTAGATGATACAGAAAAATTTGCACAATGGCTTTTGGAAAGTTATTCTAATAACAACGAGACAGTAATGGTTGCGCCAATGGGCGGTTTTTACAGCAACCCGGAATTAGGAAAAAAACAAGTAAGAATTGCGTACGTTTTAAATCAAAATGACCTTAGAAGAAGTGTTGAGATTTTGAAAGATGCGATTGAAAAATACAATACAGAATTTGCTTAAAATTAAATTTCGAAATGATGAAAATAATTAAAATTGGCTTTATACTTTCAGCGCTTTCACTTTTCTTATTGAATTGTAAAACTGCAGCTCAGAATACAACTATCACATCAGTTTCTTACACACATACTGCTGGAAGAGGCGGCAGAACTTTCATCAACGCGACGAAAGATTCTTTGGAATCCAATAAAACTGGCGGAAGGTTTGAAGATTATCCGGTTTTCAAGAAAAAAATCGATAAGAAAGATTGGGACAAAATAGTTTCTGATATTAATATTTCTCTTTTGGAAAAAACACAAAGTGGAAAAGCACGTGGATATTATGACGGACCAGACCATATTTTCCGAATAACAACTACTGAAAAAGAATACGAATTGATTAATGTTCCTGAAAATTCCGAAGGTTATAAGCAAATTGAGAAGCTTAAAAATAATCTGGATAATCTTCTTAAAAAATATTAATGTCAATCCAAGAAAACGTTTCCTTAAAGTCTTTCAATACTTTCGGAGTCGATGTTTCAGCCAGATATTTTGCAGAAGTCAATTCGGTAGAAGAACTTATAGAAACGCTCAAACTCTCAAACGCAAAAACTCTCCCACTGCTTTTCCTTGGTGGTGGGAGCAATATTTTGTTTACGAAAGATTTTGAAGGATTAGCTATTCGGTTAAATCTGAAGGGAATCAGCGAAGAAATTATCGACGACAATCAAATTCTTGTTACAGCTAAAGCGGGTGAAAACTGGCATCAGTTTGTGATGTTTTGTTTGGAGAAAAATTATGGAGGATTAGAAAATTTATCATTAATTCCTGGAAACGTCGGAACTTCTCCAATGCAGAATATTGGTGCTTACGGAACAGAAATAAAAGATGTTTTCGGAAGTTGCAAAGTTCTGAATCTGGATAACTTTGAGATTGAAACTTTGAACTCAGATCAGTGTAAATTTGGTTACAGAGATTCGATTTTCAAGCAGGAAGGAAAAGGTCAATATGTGATCTTGGAGGTGACTTTCATATTAACAAGACACAATCATAAAATCGATGTCGAATATGGCGCAATTCAGTCAGAATTGGAAAAATTAGGAATTATTAATCCAACCATTCAGGATGTTTCGAAAGCTGTCATCAACATTAGACAAAGCAAATTGCCAGACCCAAAAGTGATTGGAAACGCAGGAAGTTTTTTTAAAAACCCAACAATTTCGCTTTCACAATTTGAGGCTTTAAAACAACAATTTGAAAATATCCCAGGCTATCCGAATGGTGATTTTGTTAAAGTTCCCGCTGGTTGGTTGATAGAGCAAGCTGGCTGGAAAGGCAAACAAATCGGCAATGTAGCATCCAACCAATTGCAGGCTTTGGTCATCATTAACGCCACTGGAAATGCAACCGGAAAAGAGATTTTTGATTTCTCGACGATGATTATTGATTCAGTAAAAGAAAAATTCGGAATTGAATTGGAACGAGAAGTCAATATAATTTAAAATTAAAAAAATGAAAGTAGATATTTGGAGCGACACACGTTGTCCGTTTTGTTTTATTGGAAAGAAAAATTTTGAAAAAGCACTTCAGAATTTCACTCAAAATGATAAAATCGAAGTCAATTGGCATTCGTTTCAATTGGACTCGAAAATGAAAACTGACCTTAGCAGAAATCATTATGAATATTTGTCTGATATCAAAGGCCACTCGTTACAAGAGACAATCAAAATGCACGAAAATCTTATCCAGATAGGAAAAAAAGCTGGCATTGATTTTAATTTTGATAAAGTAAAAGTTTCTAATTCTTTCAAAAGTCAAATATTGGTTCAGTTGGCTAAAGAAAAGGGAAAAGCTAACGAAATGGAAGAGCTTCTGTTCGAAGCTTATTTTATTCTTGGAAAGAACATAGATGATGTTGAAGTCCTTTCAGAAATCGGAGAAAAATTAGGTTTTACAAAAAATGAAATTCAAAATGCTGTTCAATCTCCAGAATTAACCGAATTGGTAAATAATGATATTGAAGAAGCCGCAGCACTTGGAATCAACAGTGTTCCGTTCTTTGTTTTTGACAGAAAGTATGCGATTTCCGGAGCTCAGCCAACGCATCTGTTCTCGGAAGTTTTGGAAAAAAGCTTTTCTGAATCTGATTCTAAAATCAACATTATCAGTGAAGGCGACTCCTGCGATGTTGACGGGAATTGTTAAAAAATTCAATAAAAAAAAACTATCCATTTTAGATAGTTTTTTTTATTGTTACCAAATCATTACCCTCAGATCAGCAGGCTGATACATTGGACTTCCTGGTAATATATTGAACGCTTTGTAGAAATCCGGAATATTAGATAAAGCTCCATTAACTCTGTATTGGGCTGGAGAATGAACATCTACCATAATTCTTCTCATAAGCGCTTCTTTCTGATGGTTGACCATCCAAGCATATCCATAAGCTAAAAAATATCTTTTGTCAGGAGTCAAACCTCCAATAGATTGATTGGTTTTGTATTGATTAGTTTTTTTAAACGCTTCAAATCCCATTACCACACCTCCAAGATCAGCAATATTTTCTCCTTGTGTAGCATCTCCGTTTATATTTTTATTTTCAATTTTATACTTATTAAATTGATTGACAATCAAAACCGTTTTTGCTTTAAATTTTTCCAGATCTTCGGCTGTCCACCAATTATTTAGATTTCCATTTTCATCATATTGACTTCCTTGATCGTCAAATCCGTGTGTTATTTCGTGTCCAAAAGTAGAACCTCCTATAATTCCATACAGGACAGCATCATCAGGCATTCTTCCTTCAAATCCCGGAACAATAATGTTACAAGCAGGAACACAAATTTCATTATTACTTGGATTATAATAGGCGTTGTAAGTTTGAGGATACATCATCCATTCTTGTCTATCAACTGGTTTTCCTAATTTACTAATATAATAGTTATATTCCCACTTGTTGATATTCATTACATTCTTACAATAAGAATTTTTGTCAATAACTACAGAACTCATATCTTTCCATTTATCTGGATAACCAACTTTCATAACAATTTTGCTTAATTTGTACAAAGCTTTTTGTTTCGTTACATTGCTCATCCAATCAAGTTTTTTGATATGTTCAGCATAAACACTACGAATGTTATTTCCTATCTCTAATAATTTTTCTTTTGTTCCTTTTGGCAAGTACTCTTCAACATATACTTGTCCAATCAGTTCGCCAAGAGAAGAATCTGTTTGCTGAACAATACGTTTCCATCTCGGTTTTTGAACTTTGATTCCATTCAAGACTGTACTATAAAACTTAAAATTTTGTTCATTGATATCTTTACTTAGGTAAGATGCATAAGAATTTATCAGATTCCATTTTAGATAATTTTTCCAATCGTTCAGTGAAAAAGATTTAACTGTAGTATTAAAAGCTTTATAAAATTCTGGTTGTCCAACAATTACTGAATCAACTTTAATTATACTCAGATTATTTAACATTTCATTCCATTCAATATTAGGTGTAGTAGCATTCAATTGCGCTACACTCATTTTATTATAATTTTTAATAGGATTGCGCAATGCTTCTATTTTTCTAGAAAACTTAGCCAATTCAGTTTCCAACTTTAGGATTGATGAAGTTTGTGTTTCAATATTATCTGGTTTTTCTCCCAGAAACTTCAGCATTAGCTGTATGTGCTTTGCATATTCTGATCGAATTTTTTTGGTTTCTTCATCATTATTAAAGTAATAGTCACGTTCTCCCAAGCCAAGACCTCCTTGTAACAATTTCAACGCATTTTTGGAACTGTTTTTGTCATCTTGGGCTACATAAAAGCTAAACCCAGGATCACAACCAATTGTATGCAAATATCCAATAGTTTTTAACAGAGATGGAATATCATTAATAGAATTTATTTTGGTAAGCTCTGATTTAATTGGTAAAATACCAGCTTTATCGATAGCAATAGAATCCATACCAGAAGCATAAAAATCACCAATTTTTTGTTTATTGCTTCCCTTCACTGATTCTTCTTTAGCGGATCTTTCACAAATATTTCTAATCTGATTATTGATAGTATCCTGAATCATTCGGAAAATACCATTACTTTCTTCCGAAGCAGGAATAGGATTTTTTTTAAACCAACCTCCGTTTGCGTAATGAAAGAAATCCTGAGATGGATCTACTAAAGTATCACGATTAATTTCAAGTGGATCTACAAATGTTTGTTCTTTTTTACTACAATTGTATAGTACTGTCGCAATTGCCGTAGCAAAAATCATTTTTTTAATAAAGTACATTGCAAGTTTTCATATTAATTTTATGTTGTAAATATAAAATATTAATCATTCCAAAGAAAATGCTTAAATTGCTTAGAAAACAATCAGAAAATTATTTCTAACCAATGAAAATTGCAGTTTTAGGAGCAGGAAATATGGGTTTGTCATTTTCAAAATCCTTTTTGAAATATGAATTGATAAAACCGCAAAATCTACGTCTCATCACGAGAAGTCAAAATAAAAAAGAGAAGATAAAATCGGTTTTCCCTGATTCGGAGATTTCTTCTTTTGATGAAATTCAAAATCTGGAAGCAGACCTAATTATCATTGCTGTGAAACCTCAGGATTTTGCTTTCGTTGCAGAAAACCTAACTTTCAAAATTCCAGAAAAATCTTTGGTTTTATCGATAATGGCTGGGATTTCTATTGAGAAAATCCAGAACTATTTGAATCACAAATTTGTTGTTCGTGCAATGCCTAACTCTCCTACTCTTCTCGGAATGGGAATCACAGGTTATACAGCCGCAGAAGGAATTTCCTTCTCAGAATTGATGAATATCGAACGATTATTGAATTCCACCGGACGTTCTGTTTATTTAGAAGACGAAAAACTTTTGGATGGCGTAACTGCACTTTCTGGGAGCGGACCAGCATACTTCTACTACATTATTGATGCGATGATAAAAGCAGGAACAGAAATGGGCATCGATGAGAATCTTTCAAAATTGTTTGTAAAACAGACGATGTTGGGCGCTTATCATCTTATCAATAATTCAGATAAATCTTTGGAAGAGTTGATAAAAGATGTTGCATCCAAGGGCGGAACTACTGAAGCTGCACTTAAAACTTTCGAAGAAAATCAATTAAAATCTATCTTACAAAAAGGAATTTTAGCAGCCGAAAACAGAGCTAAAGAATTAAATTCATAACAATGTATAACCAACAAGACTTTTACATTTCTACTGATAAATCCAAAATGGACATAGAAACCATTCACCAATATTTATCCGAAGAATCCTATTGGGCAAAAGGTATTCCCAAAGAAATTGTTGAAAAATCTGTCGCCAATTCTTTCTGTTTTGGTGTTTTTTATAATGATAAACAGGTCGGATTTGCAAAAGTGATTACAGATTTTACGACGATTGTTTATTTGGGCGATGTGTTTATTTTGGATGAATTTCGTGGGTTAGGTTTGTCAAAATTATTAATGGAAAACATTATGACTCATCCGGAATTACAAGGCTCGAGAAGATGGATTCTTTTAACTGCTGACGCGCACGAACTTTATAAAAAATTTGGATGGAATAATATTAAAGATCCGGCAAAATGGATGGAAGTTCATACTAAAAATCCTTACCAATAAACTTTTTATTCAACCATCGATACATCCAAAATCCGATTGCAACACCAACTGTATTAAGAATCACATCATCGATATCGAAAACACCTAATCTTGTGAAGTATTGAAGACTTTCTACAAGAATAATTGCAAAGAGAAAATCAAAAATCAATAGTCGGAAATTATTAAGTTTGGGTAAGACAATTCCGAGAAAACCAAAAGGCGTGAACATCAAAACATTTCCAAAAACATTGATGATAATCGTTTTCCAAATAATGGTTTCTTTGACAAAATTAAAGGTCGAAATCATCGGCAACAATCTTACAATATTAATATCGTATTGACTTCTTCCAAATCCGAAAAACATCAGATACAGCAAAAAAACAGTATAAAACGGAATCAAATATCTGTAAAATGTTATAAATATCTGTTGATATTTTTCCTTCATAAAATCAACCTTTTATAAAAAACCACAGCAAAGATAGCTTGATAATTTGTATTAATTTTCTTATATTCGTTATAGTTAACATTCTATGATGAACTACGACTTAGAGAAAGAAAACAAGGAAATCCTTGCTCGATATAAAGACCTCATTTCCAACACCTACCGAACGTTGGATGAGGAAAACAACAAGCTTATCAGAAAGGCATTTGATTTAGCTTTGGATGCGCACAAAGATCAGCGGAGAAAAACGGGCGAACCTTATATCTACCATCCGATAGAAGTGGCTAAAATTGTTGCTAATGAAGTTGGTTTGGGAGCAACCAGTATCGCCTGTGCATTGCTTCACGATGTCATTGAGGATTCTGAATATACTTATGAAGATTTGAAAAAAATCTTCGGAGAAACTATTGCGGACATCGTTAATGGTTTGACTAAAATTTCTGTAATGAACCAGCAGAATATCTCTGTTCAATCAGAAAATTACAGAAAATTATTATTGACGCTTTCGGAAGATTTCCGTGTGATTCTCATCAAAATTGCAGATAGATTGCACAATATGAGAACGCTGGAAAGTATGCATCCTATCAAACAGAAAAAGATTGCTGCAGAAACGTCTTATATTTATGCGCCTTTGGCTCACAGATTTGGGCTTTATTCCATCAAATCTGAGTTGGAAGACTTGTCTTTAAAATACAATAATCCAGACGTTTATAATGAGATTCTTGCCAAATTGGAAACGGCAAAGGAAGGCCGTGAAAAATATGTAGAAGAGTTCACCAAAGAAGTTTCCGAACAACTGAAAGAAGAAAATCTGAATTTTACAATCAAAGGAAGAGCGAAAGCCATTAGCTCTATTTATCGTAAAATGCAGAAGCAGAATGTGACATTTGAGGAAGTTTATGATAATTATGCCATCAGAATTATTTACAAATCCGATCCTAGAAATGAGAAATTTTTGGCTTGGAAAATCTATTCTATCGTAACAGACCTTTACCAAAGTAATCCTTCGCGAATGCGTGACTGGATTTCTCAACCGAGATCAACAGGTTACGAAAGTCTCCATCTTACAGTAATGGGTCCGGATAAGAAATGGATCGAAGTTCAAATCCGTTCGGAAAGAATGAACGAAATCGCTGAAAAAGGTGTTGCAGCCCACTACAAATACAAAGAAGGCTACAGAAAAAACACAGATGACCAACGATTCGAAAATTGGGTTTCTGAGATTCGTGATGTTTTGGAACAACAGCAAAACCTTTCCACATCCGAACTTCTTGATAATATTAAATTAAATCTCTATTCTAAAGAAGTTTTTGTTTTCACACCAAAAGGAGAAATTAAGATTCTTCCCACTGGCGCAACAGCTTTGGATTTTGCATTTTCCGTTCACTCAGATTTGGGAACAAAATGTCTTGGTGCGAAGATTAACGGAAAATTAGTTCCAATCAGTTATGTTCTTCAAAATGGCGATCAGATCGATATTCTTTCTTCTCAAAACCAAAAGCCGAAAGCAGACTGGCTGGAGTTTGTTGTAACTTCTAAAGCCAAATCGAAGATTAAGAATATCCTTAATTCAGAAAAAAATCAACATACGGCTGAAGGAAAAGAGATTCTGCAAAGAAAAATGCGTCATGCCAAACTGAATTTCAATGAAGAGGAAATCAATGGTTTACAAAAACATCTGAATCTTAAAACGTCTCAGGACTTATTCTTAGGCTTCCAAAACGGAACTTTTGATATCGGCGATATCAAGAAATATGCAGACGGAAAAAGTATCCTTAGCAATTTGTTCCAACGTTTCAGAAAGACTTCTAACAAAGAACAATTTGTAGAAAAAGTTGATTCTAATCTGGATATGATTGTCTTTGGGAAAGATGAAGAAAAACTGAATTATTCTTTCGCCAAATGTTGTACGGTGATTCCTGGGGATAAGATTTTTGGGTTTATTACTATTTCAGACGGAATCAAAGTTCATAGTGAAAGTTGTCCAAACGCCATTAACCTGAGGGCTAATTACGATTATCGTGTTCTCCAAGCGAAATGGGTGAATGCAGAAAGCTTCAAAAACAGAATTAAAATT
This sequence comes from Epilithonimonas zeae, assembly GCF_900141765.1. NCBI lineage: Bacteria > Pseudomonadati > Bacteroidota > Flavobacteriia > Flavobacteriales > Weeksellaceae > Epilithonimonas > Epilithonimonas zeae. The sequence goes on from NZ_FSRK01000003.1 coordinate 27,317, forward strand.
GAGATCGAAGGTTTGGACAGAATGGGAATGATTAACGATATCACGGCGGTTATCAGCGGCTCTATGAATATGGATATGAAGAGTTTGAGTATCTCGTCCAACGACGGTATTTTCACCGGAAATATCAACCTGGAAGTGAAGAACAAAAGCCAACTGGAAGAGACTTTCAAACAACTGAAAGGTATCAAAGGTGTTTCTAAAGTGAAGCGTGTTTAATGATTTTAACCAAATACTTTCAACAATTTTTTCATAATAGCAAAAGTTCAGGTATCTTCCTGATTGTTTTTGTTCTGATTTCTTTGTTAATAGCTAACAGTTCGCTTTCGGGAAGTTTTCAGAATCTTTTGGACACCAAAATTGGGACAGAAATATTTCATCTGAATTATTCGGTTTCTGTTTGGGTTAATGATGGCTTGATGGCTATTTTCTTTCTTTTGGTTGGTTTGGAAATCAAAAGAGAGTTGCTGGAAGGCGAATTATCTGACATCAAAAAAGCAAGTCTTCCCATTTTCGCTGCACTTGGCGGAATGTTGATTCCGGCAATTATTTATTTCAGTTTTAATCATGATACAGATTACAAAAACGGTTGGGCAATTCCCATGGCTACCGACATTGCATTTTCCCTAGCGATCATTTCTCTGCTGGGAAAGAGCGTTCCCAATTCTTTGAAAATTTTTCTGAGTGCATTGGCGATTGTAGATGATTTAGGAGCCATTATCGTAATCGCATTGTTTTATACAGATTCTATTGATTGGATTTCTCTAGGGATTTGCGGTAGCATTACTGCCTTACTGATTATTCTAAATAAAAGTGGAGTAACTAGAATTTTCTTTTACATCATTCCGGGATTATTGCTTTGGTATTTTATGCATCATTCCGGGATTCACGCAACAATTGCAGGTGTTATTCTGGCATTTACGATTCCAACTAATATTTCTGAAACTGAGATTTCTCCATTAGAAAAACTGGAGCAAAAGCTTCACATTCCTGTAAGTTTTGTTATAATGCCATTGTTTGCCTTGGCTAATACGAATATTACTTTTCAGAAAGAAATATTTGAAGGTTTCATCAATCCTTTAAGTCTGGGAATTATCGGAGGTTTGTTTATCGGAAAGGTTTTGGGTATCAACTTATTTTCTTTTTTAGCTATCAAATTAAAATGGGCAAAACTTCCCGCTTTTTCTGCCTGGAAAGAAATGATTGGTGTTGGATTCTTAGCCGGAATCGGTTTTACAATGTCGATTTTTGTCTCGCTTTTAGCATTCCCAAATGAAATTGAAATTCAGGATATTTCCAAAATCAGTATTTTGATTGCTTCGGTTTTGTCTGGAGTTACAGGATATTTTATATTGAAACTCAATAAAAAATCTCTCAATGATTAATTGAGAGATTGTAGTTTTTAATCTTTTTTAGAAGCACTTTTCTTTTCTCTTTTAGCTTCTTTCTTTTCTTTTGCCGTTTTTAGCGGTTCTTTTTTCACTGCTTTTTTTGCGTCTTGACCTTTTGCCATTGTTATGTATTTTGGTGTTAGTAAATTACTTATTGTAAATATAATTAAATATCCAATTCAATAAACGGATTACAAATACATTTCTTCCCGAACCAATTTTTCTAATTTAACTTTTTTGATAGCGAGATTAAGCTCATTACCCATCAAGACAAGAAACACGTTGACATTTACCCAAACCATTACCAAAATAATGGAACCAATGGAGCCGTAAAGAACATTATATTTTGCAATATTCGATACATAAATAGCGAAGAAATAGGTCAATAACACAAAAAGGAATGTTGTTAAAATAGCGCCTGGAACAGCTTCTCTTAATCTTGTAATTTTAAGACATCCAACCCAATAAAAAAGTGTGAGCAGAATAAAATAAAATAACGGAAAAGATATAAATCCGATAATCTTGGTTAAGTTTTTAGTAAACCAACCGATATCATAAGTTGGCGTGTAAAGCTTCAGAACAACCTCGCTGTAGTAGATTCCGAAAATTGAAAGACAGACTAATGTCAGAAAACAAATCGTAACCAACATCGCCAAAGCATATTCTTTTACAAAACCACGCTGCAATTCTGTATTTCTGTTGAATCCTCCAATTAAAGTAAAACAGCCGTTCGTAGCAAAAACGAAAGACAATAAAATCGTCAAATTACTAATGGATTTCATATTCGGGATGATGTTCTCCTGAATGTAACCTGTCACATCACTCTGCATATGAGAAGGGAAAACCCGTGGCATCAAAACCTCAAAAATATAAAACTGAAGCTTGTCGTAATGCGGCATAAATGGCAACACAGACAAAAAGAAAAGAATCATTGGGAAAAGACTGAGGAAAAAATTCCAGGAAATACTGGCAGCTTGTCTTCCCAAGGGATTTTTGAAAATCGCATCTGTGTAAATCGTCAACATTTTCCAAAGAGAAATTCCTAAAACAGGAATATGGATCCCATCGAAAAAGTTCTTGATTTTGAGAAAAAAACGCTGTAATTTTTTTACCATTCATTTATCTTTGCACCACAAATATACTAAATGCGTATTAATTTACTCTGCATCGGGAAAACGGATGATAAAGAAATTATCTCTCTTATCAAATATTATCTGCCCAGAATCCCGAAACATTGGAACTTTGAATTAGTGGAAATTCCGGATGTGAAAAATGCTAAAAACCTGAGTCCTGATCAACTGAAAAAAGAGGAAGCTAAATTATTCCAAAACCAAATTGACTCTTCTGATTTGGTCATTCTTCTGGACGAAAAAGGAAAACAATTCACAAGTCGGGAATTTTCTGAAAAGATTGATTTTTGGATGGGAAGTTCCGTGAAAAAAGTTAATATCCTGATTGGCGGTGCTTATGGTTTTTCGGAGGAAATCTATCAGCGTTCTAATGAGAAAATCTCTTTATCCAAAATGACTTTTACACATCAAATGATTCGCTTGTTTTTTGTAGAACAGATTTATCGAGCAGCTACGATTTTGCAAGGAAAACCTTATCATAATGATTAGATGTTAGATGTTAGATGTTAGATGTTAGATGTTAGATGTTAGCAAAATTAATTTCTAATTTCTAATTTCTAATTTCTAATTTCTTAATTCTTATTAATAACTTTCTTGGTAAGATTCGCTAAAAAACCGCCGAGCAAAAAGCCAACTCCCGCACCAAAAGCTACATCCATCGGGTAATGAACGCCAACATAAATCCTGCTATAAGAGACCAAAATCGCCCAAAACAACAAAATAAATGTCAGATATTTATATTGTTTGCCAATCAAAATAGACAGAAAGCTAAACAGGAAAAATACACTGGATGCGTGTGCAGAATAGAAACCATATTTCCCACCGCAAATCACGAATCTCATTTTTTCCAGAACCATAGGATCTTGACAAGGTCGCAATCTTTCGACGCCGTGCTTGAAAACACTAGCCAATTGATCAGAAATAGTAATACCAATAGCGATAAAAATCAATACGAAAATCAATTTCTTACGAGGAACTGCTTTATAAACAAGGTAAAGTAAAATCACATAAAACGGAATCCAAAACCATTTCCCTGTAACTAAAAGCCAAAACGGGTCGAATGTAGAACTTCCCAATCCATTGAGAAACACAAGTAATTGTTGGTCGAGAGAAATGAGTTCGTTCATAGATTATCGGCTTACGGGACCTTCGTGAGAATCGTCTTCGGAAAGGTCAATTTTTTCAGCGACTGTGTTTTGGAAATCAACACTTTTTTTATCTTCCAAAGGATTGAATTCCTGTGCAGATTTCTTCACATTTTCAATCTCTTTTTTGATTTCAGAAAGCGGATTATCAGCCTCTTTCATAATCTCGGTTTTGATATCATCTACCGCGCCGCGCATTTTACGGACACCTTCACCAAGACCTCTCGCAATCTCGGGTAATTTATCTGGTCCGAACAAAACAACAATTGCCAGAGCAATCATCAGCATTTCTCCAATACTCAATTCCATTTGACAAAATTAAGAAAGTTTATTTTTCTAACACACAACTATTTATCATAATTTTATCACAAAAGAGAAAATTATCCTGTACAACACTTGAGTTTGACTTTAATGATCTGCTGAATTTGTGCAATCAGCGAGAGACCTTTAGGATTTCTTCCCTTTAAAACTGATATAAACAAAATAGATACTTACCGCAAATAGCAAGAATGCCAAGAAAAATGGCGCTCCCGGAAACAAAAACGGTGCATCTTTGTGTGTGAAATAATAAAATAAATTCGTCATCAAGGGCGGACCGATGATAGAAGTTGCACTCATTAGACTCGTCAGTGCTCCTTGTAATTCACCTTGCTCGTTGGACGGAATATTCTTGGTAATGATTGACTGCAACGCAGGACCACAGATCCCACCTAAACAATACGGAATTGTGAAAACCAACATCATCCAGCCTTCCGTTGCAAAGGCATAAAGAAGCATTCCCGCAGCATACAGCATCAGTCCATAAAAGATACTTTTCTGGTCACCAATTTTAGGATTGATCCATCGGATCAGCACACCTTGCACCAATCCAACTAAAAGACCTACAACGCCCAGCGAGATTCCCACCATTCTTTCGTCCCAGCTAAATCTGTACATCGTGTAGAAACTCCAGTTACTTTGCACAGCGTGTCCGCCAATATAAATCAAAATCAAAGCGGTAGTAAGAGCTGAGATTTCAGGATGTTTTCTTAGGAATTTGAAAGACCCGATCGGATTCGCTCTTTTCCAACTGAACTCTCTTCGGTTTTCTTTGCTAAGACTTTCAGGCAGGATAAAATAACCGTAAATAAAATTGATCATACACAAAACTGCCGCCGCATAGAACGGAACCCTCGCACCATAATGCCCCAAAACACCACCCAAAACAGGACCGATGATAAAGCCTAAACCGAAGGCCGCCCCTATCAATCCGAAATTCTTTGCACGATCCTCGTCGGTAGAGATATCAGCAATGTAGGCACTCGCAGTCGTCACACTCGCTCCGGTGATTCCTGCGATAATTCTGCCAACAAAAAGCCACCAGATACTTGGTGCCAATGCCAGAAAAATATAGTCTATAGAAAACCCAAACAATGAAAGTAAAATCACTGGTCTTCTACCGTATTTGTCACTTAGATTCCCAACCAAAGGCGAGAAAACGAATTGTATGAAAGCATACGCAAAACTCAACCATCCACCATATTTGGCAGCCTCGCTGATGTCTGCGTGGATCAATTCTTCTATCAGTTTCGGCACTACGGGGATGATGATCCCCCAACCTGTAATATCTATCAACAAAGTGATAAATATAAATCCTATAGCTGCTGATTTTTGGTTTGTTTTCATAGAGTGCGAAGATAATATTTTTTTGAAACTACAATTCTATTTAAAAATCGTAGAATTAACTATTTTTAGAAAAAATAAATATGGACTCTTTTTGGAACAAAAAAATACTATATCTTTAATTTTTTATTAAAAAACTTAACCAACTAATGAAAATCAAAATCACCCTAACCCTAGCCCTACTACTCGCCTTCACTTCCTGCGACCAAATCTCGGACAACTATTGGGAAAAGAAAGAACAGGAAAATCACACTTCGCCATTTATGGGAAAATGGGTAGGGACTTACAGCGGCGCTCAAGTAGGAACATTGACAATTGAAATTTCTAAAAGCGGTAATATCACAGGTTCTTTAGGCCGTACAGAAGTAGATCTCGCCAGCTATGTCTATGACGATGGCACCTTACAACCTGTGATGTCTAACACATTGAGCTTTACACTTTATGGTAACTTGAAAGATAAAAAAGGAACCTGGAAAGATAAAGATCAACAAGGTACCTGGACGCTTACAAAGCAATAATGCCAATTCAATATTATATAACTGAATCAGATTGATACTATCTTGTGGATCTTTGGTCTGCAGGATTTTTTTTGATTTCTATTGGTAGAACACTTAGTTTGTCATTGCGGAGGAATCTAGACATTGCAGATAATTCATTGCGTTGATTCACTTTGCATAGATTCCTCCGGAATGACAAAAATGCCTTTTAAAATATATTTAAAGTTTGAGTGAAAGCATAAAAAAAGCTCTCAATCAGTTGAGAGCTTTTCATTATATATTTTAAGAAAATTAATTCACTATTTCAGCATTGCTGATGGAAGATTTCCCTGTTACTTTATCTTCTTTCTTCTTTCCTTTCAGGAAGTCATAAGCCGTAGCCGATGCAATGAAGATGGATGAATAAGTACCGAAACCAATACCAATCAATAGACAGAACATAAATCCTCTCAGATTATCTCCACCGAAGATGAAAATTGCCAAGATTACCAAGATCGTAGTGAAAGACGTGTTGAACGTTCGACCGATTGTACTAGAGATTGAATCATCAAACAATCCAGCCAAAGTCAATGCTTTTTTCTCACGAAGATATTCTCTAATTCTGTCAAAGATAATTACGGTATCATTAATTGAGTAACCAATTACCGTCAAAATCGCCGCAATGAAATCTTGGTTAATTTCCATATTGAAAGGCATCACTTTGTAGAACAATGAGTAAACACCTAAGATCACCACCGTATCGTGGAATAGACCAGCAACCGCTCCAAGAGAGAACTGCCATTTGTCAAATCTTACCAAGATGTAGATGAAGATACCAAGCAGTGATGCAGCTACTGCCAACATACCGTGTGTTTTGATATCATCCGCCACTGTAGGTCCAACTTTGGTTGAAGAAACAATACCTGCGTGACCTTTATCTGCAGACTTAAATTCTGCTAAAGTCATACCTGCTGGTAATTCAGACTTCAATCCTTCGTATATTTTTTGTTCTACAGTCTGGTCGGCTGTTAATGACTCGTCATCAATCAAATAATCGGTTGTGATTTTCAATTGAGAAGAGTTACCAAATGTTTTAGCTTCTACGATGTTATTCTGACCATCTGCAGTTACCATCAATTTGCCGATACTAGCTTCAATTTTTTCTGCATCAACCGGTTTTTCGAATCTCACTACAAAGTTACGTCCACCTGTGAAATCAATACCATATTTGAATCCGTTGATTGCGATAGATCCAATTGCGATTACCATTAATATACCTGATACGATGTAAGACCATTTTCTTTTTCCGATGAAATCTAACCAAGTATTTCTGAAAAGATTTTTGGTAGGTGCAGTCCAAACAGAAAGCGTTTTTCCTTTTTCCAGTCTGCTGAAAATCATTACTCTTGATAATAATACCGAAGTAAACAATGTCATTACCAGTCCAATCATCAATGTTACTGCAAAACCTTTAATCGGTCCAGTTCCGAAGATATAAAGAATCAAAGCGGTGATGAAAGTCGTTGCATGACCATCAATAATCGCAGAAATCGCGTGTTTGAAACCATCTTTATAAGCTTCCATAATTCCTTTTCCAAGGAACAATTCTTCTTTGGTTCTTTCATAGATAATTACGTTCGCATCTACCGCCATCGCCATAGATAAAACGATACCCGCAATACCAGGAAGTGTAAGAGTAGCATCCACAGAATCCATAATTCCGAAGATGTAGAACAAGTTAATGGTCATTGCAATAACTGCATACACACCTGCTCCACCGTAATAGAAAATGATGTAAACAATGATAATAGCAAATGCAATAAGGAACGACATAATACCATCATTGATAGACTCCGCGCCAAGAGATGGACCTACAACGTCTGCCTGTACAATTTTTGCACCTGCAGGCAATTTTCCAGCACCTAGAACATCTACTAAATCTTTAGCTTCTTCCTGAGTAAAGTTTCCGGAAATCTGAGTTCTACCGTTAGGAATCACTTCATTTACAGAAGGCGCTGTGTACACTCTGTTATCCAAAGTTACAGCAACTACTTTACCTTTGTTTTTTTCCGTCATTGTTTTCCAATCACGAGCTCCCTGAGAATCCATCTGCATATCTACCACGATACGACCCAATTGGTCATAGTTGATATTTGCAGATTCTACGGCACCGTCAACTGGTGCTTTCTGAGTGATATTTCCACGGATAGCGTATAATACAAGACTGTTAGAAGTATTATTCTCAGGCTTGTAACCCCACATAAACTGGGTGTATTTCAAGTTAATAGGTCTTGCTTTGATAGCCGCATCACTATTAAGTAATTTATTTACAACTGCTGTATCAGACAATTTTACATTGGCAACAGCATTTCCAGGTGTAGAATTCAATTGAATCAAGTTCATCAAATTCGTAGTTTTTGCAACACCAATAGAGTCTCCTTTAGCTTTAATCAATTGATCCAACTGAGAGAAATAAGGAACAACTTCCTGCATTAACTGTACTTCCCAAAACTGAAGTTTCGCAGAAGTTGCCAACATTTTTTTAACTCTGTCGATATCTTTGATACCAGGCATTTCCACCAAGATTCTTCCAGTTCCAGGAACTCTCTGAACGTTTGGCTGCGTAACACCCATTTTGTCGATACGTGTTCTAAGAACTTCATAAGCTGTTCCAACAGACGCATCTATTTTCTTTCTTACGATATTTTTTACCTGATCATCCGGCGTGTTGAACTTAATCTCAGAAAGATTAGTATTACCGAAGATCTCAGGATCTGCAAGTTTTAGGTTGGTTCCTTTTTCTTTGTTAACCGCTTCGAACTGGGTGAAGAAATCCTCGATGTATTGTTTACTTGAGTTTTTCTGAGCTTTGTCGGTTCTGTTAAGTGCTTCTATTAAAGTAGCATTTGTAGAATAATTACTAAGATCGTTTACCAAATCTCTTTGGTTGATCTCTAGCAATACGTTGATACCACCTTTAAGATCCAATCCGAGTTTCATTTCTTTCTGTTTAGCAGAAGCATAATCCAGTTTTGTAAAACCTAAATTAAGCGTGTCTTTAGAAAGTCTGTCGAGTTCGGCTTGGTATTTCACCTGATTCTCACCTGCAACGGCTCTTGCTTCTTTTTCTATTTTATTGGCATAGAAAGAAGGCAGAAGCTCATTGAGACAAATCAATCCAAGAACGATGGCAACTAGTGTAACGAGTCCTTTTCCTTGCATTTTCTTACGATATATATAATTTTAGTCGGCAAATATAATGATTTATAGTGGAAATAAGAATTTGAAAATGAGAAATATGCGGACATTGGCTATTTACAAATAATATATCTTATTTTTTTAATAAAAATCTGATAAAAATTGACGAATTTTAAAGATTAAATAAAAATAATTAAATTAGGTATTAATTTTGATAATTTAAATAACCAATTCTAAAATAATCAGTTATGAAAAAAATCTTACTTATTCTTTCCTTCGCTTTTGCCTCGGAAGTCCAATCTCAACAAATTTCTCTGGAAGAGTTTGCAACCGCCTCCAATCCTGTAGAAATTATCGCTTCGCCAACCAATGACAACAGACTTTTTGTTGTTCAACAATCTGGAACCATCAGAATTTTGAACACCAACGGAACATTTGAAACCGCTAATTTTTTAAATATCACTGATAGAGTCAATTTCAGTGGTGAAATGGGTTTATTAGGGTTGGCTTTCCACCCAAACTTTGTCAACAATCGCTATTTCTATGTTTATTATAACAGAGCTGGCAGAACAATTACGGTTTCCAGATTTACAGCCAATTCCAGCAATCCAAACACAGCGGACGTGGCTACTGAAAAAGTGATGTTATCCATTCCAAAAAATAATACCAATCACAATGGCGGAAGTATCCATTTTGGCGCTGATGGTTATCTATATATTTCCACTGGTGATGGCGGAGGCGCCGGCGATACTGACAACAATGCGCAAAATAAAAATTCTCTTTTGGGAAAACTATTGAGAATAGATGTTAATTCTGAAAATGCTTATAATATCCCTTCCGACAATCCCTTTGTTGGCGTTGATGGAGCGGATGAAATCTGGGCTTACGGATTGAGAAATGCTTGGAAATATTCTTTTGACAGAACAACTAATAACCTTATGATTGCTGATGTAGGACAAGGTGCAATTGAAGAAATCAACAGAGTTTCTGCCACAGTTCCAGCCGTTAATTACGGATGGCGATGCTATGAAGGTAACAACAATTATAATATCTCGGGTTGCGCCAATTCTTCTACGATGACTTTCCCAGTTGCAGAATATAATCATTCCGGTGGAAAATGTTCTATTACGGGTGGCTATGTTTATAGAGGAAATCTCTACACAGACCTGATTGGTAAATATCTTTTTGCCGATTATTGTTCAACCCAAATCGGTATTCTTGACAATACAACAATTACCTGGACTTCTGCTTTTTCGGGAAATATGTTTACAACATTCGGGGAAGATAATGACAAACAACTCTACATTGCTGCATCTAACGGAAAGATTTTTAAAATCAAAACCAATAATCTGGCAGTTTCTGACCTTAATAAAAATCAAATTCTTGTAACACCTAATCCTGCAAAAAATACAATTTATATCAAAAACCTTAACGAGAAAAATATTTCTGCAGAAGTTGTTGATTTATCAGGAAAGATTGTTCATCAGGCTTTGGTTTCTGATATTAATACGTCATTTGATGTTTCCGGGTTAAAAACAGGAACTTATATTCTCAATCTTAAAAAAGGAGGTATGAGAATTTTGACTACAAAAATTATTAAAGAATAAAATATTTATAAATCTTCGAGAATCGTAGACTTTAAAATACTTATTAAAATAAAAGCCTTCCAGATATAAATTCTGAAAGGCTTTTTTAATATTAATCTGGATTAAATTTTATTTTGTCCAGGTGATTCTCGTCGTTTTCACATCGTGAGAATTGGTTCCGATCATCAAATCGAAATCGCCAGCTTCCCAATCAAATTTCAATTGGCTGTTATAGAACTTCAAATCTTCCGGAGAGATTTTGAACGTTACTTTTTTGCTTTCCCCAGCTTTCAAATACACTTTTTGGAAACCTTTCAGTTCTTTAACCGGTCTTGTAATACTTCCAATCAAATCTCTGATATAAAGCTGAACCACTTCTGCTCCGTCATATTTTCCACTATTGGTCAATGTTACAGTCGCTTCGATTTCTGCATTTCCAGTTGGTTTTGCATTCGAAACTGAAACATCAGAATAATCAAATTTAGAATAACTCAAACCATATCCAAACGGATAAAGCGGCGTGTTACACTCGTCCAGATAATTGGAACGGAATTTATCAAAATTACATTTCTCAGTATTCTCGGCACTTAATGGACGACCCGTATTTTTAGCATTATAATAGATTGGAACCTGACCAACACTTCTTGGGAAAGTCATCGGCAACTTCGCCGAAGGATTCACTTTTCCGTAAAGCACATCAGAAACTGCGTATCCAGCCATACTTCCGGGGAACCATACATTCAGGATTCCGTCTGCCAATTCGGATTCTTCCGTTAAAACCAAAGGACGACCAGTAAATAGAACTAAAACAATTGGTTTTCCGGTTTTCTTAAGTTCTCTCAACAATTCTTTTTGAGTTTCCGGAATTCCGATATCTGTTCTGGAGCTTGATTCTCCACTCATTTCAGCACTTTCTCCAATTGCTAAAACAATTACATCTGCTTTGCTCGCAACTTCCACAGCTTCTTTTCTGATTTGGTCAGCAGAACGGCTGTCTCTGTCTGCCGTTTTACCGAACATTGTTGCTCTTTCTTCCATTGTTGCAGATTCGTAAATGTTGCTTCCTTTTGCGTAGATGAAATTTACGTCCTTGCCAACAGTTTCTTTAAGACCTCTTAATAATGAGATGGAATTGGCGTGTTTTGCAGCAACGCTCCAGGTTCCTGGCATATTAACTGAGTTATCAGCCAATGGACCAATAACAGCAACCGTTCCTGATTTTTTAAGCGGAAGAACCTGCTTGTCATTTTTCATCAAAACCATAGAATTTGCAGAAATAGTTCTTGCTGCTTCCAAATGTTTTGGACTGAAAACTTCTTTCTGAGCTCTTTTGGAGTCTGTATATTTGTAAGGATCATCAAAAAGACCAAGGTCATATTTGGCTTCCAAGATTCTTCGTGCTGCATCTGTAACAGTTTGTTCAGAAACTTTACCTTCAGAAATTGATTTCTTCAAAGTTTTAAGGAAACCTTCTCCAACCATATCCATATCAACTCCAGCGTTCATAGCTAAGGCTGAAACTTGTTGCAAATCTCCCATTCCGTGATCTACCATTTCATTGATTCCTGTATAATCCGTTACCACAAAACCTTTGAATTTCCATTGGTCTCTAAGCACATCCGTCATCAACCATTTGTTTCCTGTTGCAGGAACGCCATCAACTTCGTTAAAAGAAGCCATCACAGAACCAACTCCAGCTTCAACAGCCGCTTTGTATGGCGGAAAATAATTGTTAAACATTGATACGTGGCTCATATCAACCGTATTGTAATCTCGTCCACCTTCCGGTGCTCCGTAAAGCGCGAAGTGTTTAAGACAAGCCAACATGGTATTATTTTTTGAAAGATCTGTTCCCTGATAACCAAAAACCATCGCCTTTGCAATCTCACTGCCTAAGTATGGATCTTCGCCAGAACCTTCGGAAACTCTACCCCATCTCGGATCTCTGGAAATATCTGTCATTGGAGAGAACGTCCAGTTGATTCCGTCTGCTGTAGATTCCTGGGCTGCAATCTGAGCTGATCTTTGGATTAAATTAATATCCCAAGATGAAGCTAAACCTAATGGAATTGGAAAAGAAGTTTCGTAACCGTGAATTACATCCATCCCAAAAATCATTGGAATTTTCAAACGGCTTTTCTCTACTGCTACTTTCTGAACGTCGCGGATTTTATCAACACCTTTGATATTGAATAATCCTCCGACTAAACCTTGTTCAATTTTTTTACCAATATCGGAACTCTGAGCTGTACCAGTTGTGAAATCTCCTGATGAAGGCAAATTCAGCTGACCAATTTTTTCATCCAAAGTCATTTTGGAAATCAAATTATCGATGAAAGCTTTTTTCTTTGACTGGTATTTTTCTGTTTGATAAGACTGAACCGGTTTGGTTACAAGTTCCTGTGCCAAAAAATAGGGCGAAAGTGCCAATGCAGCAAGGATTACAAACTTTTTCATATGTTATATTTATTATTTTTTTAATTTTTAATTTTCTTCAAAGATAACATCCATTCCCATAATTTCGGGTCAGAGTAAGTAGAATCCCAAGAATTATGATTGTCATTTGGGAAGATAGTCAATTCTGCTTTTGGATTGATTGGATGTAATTTTTGATAGAAGTTGAAAGCATTTTCCGGAAGAACAACATCGTCCATTCCGCCGTGGAAAATTTTCAGATTCATATCTTTGTAGTTGTGGATGTTTGCCCACATTACACGATCTGTCGGCGCACAGACTGATGCGACTGCGGCAAACATTTCGGGATGTTCTCCTGCCAATTTCAAAGTTCCCCAACCACCCATTGATAATCCGGTGAGGTAGATTCTGTCTTTGTCGATTTTATATTTTTCTGAAATCTCTTTAATCAGGAAATAAACTGCATCTGTATCCCACCAAGTATTTGCTGGACATTGAGGCGCTAAAATCGCAACAGGTTCTTTGATTAAATTCCTGTAAGTAAAAGGACTGTGTGCTTTTACAATTTCCAAATCATTACCTCTTTCACCAGAACCGTGAAGAAAAACAATCAAAGGGATTTTGTTTTTTACATCTTTTGGAATATCCAGAATGTAGGATAACTTTTTCTGAATTTTGACTTCTTTATTAAACTCAGCTTTGATTTCCTGTGCTGTTGCAAGAGAAGAAAATCCGAGTAAAAAAAGAATGATGTTTTTTAATTTCATATTTTAAATTTTCAAAAAATTTATTTGAGACTTTGGATCCTCTACAAATTGTTGAATTTTTATTTTATGTCCAATGCCCTAGCCCCGATTGCAACGGCATCCTTTTTTTGTTTTGTAGAAATTTTATTTTTATGACTGAACCTTCTAAACAAAAAAAGATATAGTGGAAAGCGGGAATAGCTCCTAATTTTTTTATTATTTCAAATTGAGACAATAAATTTTAGTTTTTAAAGATACTACTTTTTGACTATTGGATTTGGTGTTCTGTGGACTTAAATCCAATTTTCTTGAGTCCGCTTCTGATTTCCGGTGCATTCATAAAAAGATTCCACAACAATCCTGTGCGGTAATTCTCAATCATTGGCGCAATAGTTCCCTGATCGATAGCGAGATAGCGAGGTGTTGTCCAATCTCCGAAATTGAGCGAGGTTGCATCGTATGGTCCAGCTTGCCCAATAAAATTCGGCTTTTCATCATATAAGAACCTCAAAACCGCCATTGATTCTTTTGGTGTGTAAGGCATTGAGCTCAACGCTGCCGTCGGAGTAATTACACCCAAATCTTCTTTCATTGGTTGATGTGCGGCATAACCAACAGAGCCATCTTTATTTCTTGTATAACCGGCGGTAAGTCCCCAATATTTCTCAGAATACCCTTTATACTTTAATGGATTTTCTACACAATATTTGTAATCTATAAGAACATGATTTCGGTTTAAGTCCCAATAACTTTTTACGTATTTGTCGGAAAGTCCTCTTGGATCTAGACCTAAATAGGAATATTGTGACCAGAATAATGGACCCCCAAATTCTTCTGCGTAATTATGTTTAACGTACAGTGGAAGTCCATATTTTGTTCGGTCTGTTGTGTAAGTTCCGTTTCTTGACCAGCCTTTGTTGTATGTTTCGGAGTCGATGGAATAATTGGGTGAGGATGCGGCTAAAATGTAAGTTATCAGACATTCATTATAACCTTCCAGTGGGAAGTTCATTTCCCAGCCGTAAGATGGAGACCAATGCCAGTAGAGCACTTTTTCGCCACCTTTTGTATACCAGTTCCATTCTATCCCTTTCCAGAGTTTGTCCATTTTCGCTGCCAGAGCTTTTTCTTCTGCATTTCCGTTCTTGAAATATTCACGGACACAAATGATTCCTTGTGTAAGAAAAGCAGTCTCTACCAAATCTCCGCCATTATCTTTTTTTCCAAAAGGAACGACTTTACCCGTTTCACCATTGATCCAATGCGACCAAGCCCCGTGAAAACGATCTGCTTTTTCTAAGAAATCTGCAATATGAGTTAGTCTTTTTACAGCCTCCTGACGTGGAATGAATTTTCTATCAACGCCAACTAAGATTGTCATCAGCCCAAAACCTGAACCACCTGTTGTAATAACGTGCTTGTCGTTATCCGGATAGATATTATCTTCGTGATAACGCTCTCTTCCCAACAAAGACTTTGGTTCTGCGAAATCCCAAAAATATTTGAGAGCATCGCTTTGGACTTTGTCCATTAGTTGGTTGTCAGTCAGGTTTTTTGAAACTGTTTTTGTTTCAGTAACTGTTTTTGAGACCTGAGCGTTTTTGCAGGAAAGTAGAACTGATAAGGATATGATTGATATTGATAGTAGGTTTTTCATAAGGTCTTATTTCATATTAAAATTAAAAAAAGAGGAGAATTAAAACTCCCCTCTCTTTATTATTTAGGCTATAAAAAATTAATTATAACCAGGATTTTGTGTTAATACACCTTTACTGTCAGTAATAGCTCTTAAAGGAATTGGAAACAACTCGTTTTTACCTTTTTGAAACCCTTTAGGACCTAAAAATTGCTCTGCTTGGCCAGTTCTAACCAGATCAGGGAATCTATCCATCTCCATCGCTAGCTCAACTCTTCTTTCTTGCCAAATAGCTGCTCTAAGTGTAGATTGAGTTGATGCTGGTGTTTCTCCAAGATTTGCTCTAAGTCTAATCTTATTAACATTTGCTATTGCTACACCAGTATTACCTAATTCATTAGCAGCCTCTGCATTAATTAATAAAATATCAGCAAATCTCAAAATTCTTATGTTTTGGATCGATCCATATCCACAAGCATTATTGTTAAGTGATGAAGGAACATAAGTTTTATAATTCCAAGTATTGCCCGCTTGCGGATCTCCTTTTTTTATAAGATCCCCTTCTGGTGTAGTCTCACCTTCTCTAAGAATAGTAAATTGTTTTCTTACATCACCGGGCTCAAATGCATCTTCCAATGCCTGAGTAGGCGTAAAGAATCCCCAACCATATTGGTTTCTTACACCTTGAACTTCCGCATACTGACTACCTCCAAATTCAGGAGAACAACCGCAGTTCACTTCAAAAACTGACTCAGTTCCAAATTCTCCAGCCGGTCTAAATAAATGATTAAAATCAGGATCTAATTTATACCCCATTCCAATTACTAAGTTAGATGCATCATACGCTTTTTGGTATTCCTTCATGTAAAGATATACTTTTGAAAGCAATCCCAAAGCACCACCTTTTGTAACTCTCCCTTCTTGACCAGCAGGATATGTTTGCGGTAAAATTTCAGATGCTTCAGTTAAATCCTTAACAATAAATGCATATACCTCTGCTGCAGTATTTCTGGGCTGGTTTATATAATCCGTTTGTAATCCATCAAAAATAGGAACGCCACCATATATTCTTACTAAATTAAAATAGAAGTAGGCTCTCAACATTTTAGCTTCTGCAACCAATCTAGTTTTAAGAGCTGTATCCATGTCAATATTTGGAACATTAGTAATTACTTGATTAGCTCTTTGGACTGCCTGCCATTGACCTGTCCAATAGCCATTGACTCCATCATCACTAATTGTAAAAGAAAAATTATCATATGCATTGATAAAAGATGCATCTCCAGGATTAGATCCTTTTTCTACATCATCACCCGTCACTCCAAATACATATTGTGCTGGGAACCCACTATTCTCCCAACTTCTTAAGAAGCTATATATAGCGTTCGTCGCTTTCATAGCATCGGCTTCCGTTTTATAGAAATCGTCAGCTATTACTACCCCTTCTGGTTTGATATCCACAAAATCATCACTACAACTTGCAATTACCGAAAATATGGAGAGTGTTAAAAATATTTTTTTCATGATTTTTCTAATTAAAATGTTAAGTTCATACCCATTGTATAAATTGCTGAAATTGGATAGATATTTTGATCAATACCCATTTGTACTCTGTCCTGATTCATGATCTCTGGAGAGAATCCATTATATTTGAAACTAGTCCAAGGATTTTGTGCACTTAGATAAATTCTCAGTTTTTTAACAGATAGAGATTGTGCAATTACTGATGGCAAATTATATCCAACTTGAATATTTCTGATCCTAAAATAGCTACCGTCCTCAACATAGAAACTGTTTGGCAAAATAATAGACTGGTTAGAAGTAATCATAGAGTTAGTATTAGATGTTCCTGCTCCACGCCATCTGTTGTTATACATATCTAAATCCCAACTCTCGTTACCATATCTTTGCTCGCGATTATAATTGTAGATTTTATTACCAAATACACCTTGGAAATCGATCCCAAAATCGATAGAATGAACTGTTAAGTTAAATCCGAAACCATAAGTTCCTTTTGGGATTGGGCTTCCCAAAAATGTTTTATCTCTTGTATCAATAACTCCATTACCATCTAAGTCAGCAAACTTAAACCAGCCTGCTTTAGCACCAGTTTGTCCAGAACCAGCAGCCTCAGCATCTGTTTGGAACACACCATCAACTTGGTATCCATAGTAAGAACCAACTGCTTGTCCAGCTTGTAATCTTACAATTGAATTTCCGAATAAACTAGCACCAGTTTCTAAGAATGACCCTTGGTAGACACTTGTAATCTCATTTTTAAGAGACGTGAAGTTACCATAGAAACCTAGTTTTACACTTTCACTAAGATCTGTATTATAATTTGCAGATACTTCAAATCCTTTATTTCTAAAAGAATAAGCATTAGTGATAAAATCATACGGATTACTAGCTCCAGAAATAGTAGCCTGATTAACTCCGTAAACTATATCTTTTGATTCTTTATTATAATATGTTCCTTCAACTTTTAGTTTATTATTTAAAAATGCCATCTCAACACCAAAGTCTGAACCCGTTGTTGTTTCCCAGCCAATAGATGGATCAATAACTCTATCAACTGTTGCTGCGGCATATCCAGTATTACCATAATATGCACCTCCACCAATGTTAGTTACAATCGCAGAAAAATCTCTCTTAACTCTCGGGTTACCTAACTCTCCCCAGCTAGCTCTTAATTTTAACAAATTAAAAATGTTCTGCTCACTCATAAAACCTTCTTTAGAAACTACCCAACCAACACTTATAGCAGGGAAAGTTTTATATCTGTCTGTTGAGATTTGTGAACTAGCATCTCTACGTACAGATGCATTTAAAAGATATTTCCCAGCATAATCATAATTGATTCTCCCAAAGAAAGATTCAATTCTTTGTTGATCCTGTGTAGCGGCAGGTCTACCATTGGTAACTGCAGCCGCAGTATCTTGATAATTAAAAATATCTGTACCATTTCCGATATTTAGAGATCCATTAGTACCGTCATAACTTACATTCTTAGCAATCCAAACATCTTCTGATCTAGAATCTCTGATTCTTGAAAAACCAGCTAACAATTCTAAATTATGATTACCAAAGGTCTTTTTCCAATTAATTGTATTATCCCAAACATAATTTCTATATCTATTAGTTCTGGTTATCAAATTAGAAATAGTTGGGTTTGGTATATAAGTTATTGCTGGAGTATATTCATATTGCACAGGAGTATAATTATCTGTGGTATAACTACTTCTAAAAGTAAAATCCTTTAAAAACTTAATATCAACAAAAACGTTATTAAGCATTCTTTCTTGTCTTACCTGTGATCTATAAAGATCCAAAGTTGCTCTTGGATTGGCAATAGAATAACCATTAAAAAACTGATAAGTCCCTGTTGCAGAATTAATTGGACCAAATAACGGTGGAGAGTTACGTGCATCTAACAAAGGATTATTTGCAACGTCAGTCCGTGTTTTCGAAAAAGAAAAATTATCTCCAATTGTAATATTATCAGTGATTTTATAACTCAAATTCAATTTTGTATTGAACCTGTTAAAACCACTTCCTGAGTTAATACCTTGCCCAGCAGCTAAATTACCTTCATCCTGAAGATATCCTACACTACCATAATAATTCAACTTCCCTAAACTTCCCGAAGCAGAAAAATCATTAGAATTAATGATACTGGTACGGAAAATTTCTTTAAACCAATCTGTATCTGCTGGAAAATCTGCTCTACTAATTGACCCTGCAGAAGACCCATTGTCATTCAACAATTTCTCATTGTACAATTCAACATATTGATCTGCATTTACCATTTTTGGGACGTTGGTAACAGTTTTGATTCCTAAATAAGAATTAACATTAAAAACTGGCTTACCTTTTCCACTTTTAGTTTTAATAATCACCGCTCCATTTGCTGCTTTAGCACCAAAAATTGCTAAACTGGAAGGATCTTTTAAAACACTCATTGATTCAATATCCTGAGGATTTAGGAAAGAAATATCTTCTGTCAACATTCCATCAACGATAAAAACCGTATTACCAGTTAATGAACCGACTCCACGAATATCTACCCTAGGAGAACCACCTGGCGTACCAGATGTAATAACACTTACCCCAGCAAGTTTTCCTTGTACAGAGTTTAATGGGTTAGCATTCGGTTTATCTGCCAAATCTTTTGCTGTTACAATTCCGATACTCCCAGTAACATTCTCTTTTTTCTGTGTACCATATCCAATCACAACCACTTCCTCAATCTTGTTTTCTTTCGCAACAGTATCTTGTGTGGATTGTGCATGCAAATCACCGCCAAAGTATAAAGCAGCAATCAACAATGGTAATTTTACATAATTTTTTCTCATAATATTCTTAAGTATTATTTTCTTACACCGAATATAAATCTTTTTATTAACACAATGTTAATTTTAACACAAAATTTTAATTAATTGTAAATCAAATAATTAAATAGTTATTTCATAAAGAATCAATGAATCAATTGAAAAATAGTGTCCCCATTTTATGGCTCAATATTTGTCTATTTAACATAATTAATGAATTAATTACTCATTTTGAGTTATTAAGTTAAACATGCTTTAATAACTTATATCCAATCAAGAATAAATCAACTAAACATATAAATTATGAACACCAACAGATTATCCTATCAGATGCAAAATGCATTGATAAAACAAATGACAAAAGAAGCACATGCATCACAAATTTTTCTCTCTTACGGTTGCTGGGCAGATGTAAAAGGCTATGGTGGAATTGCTAATTTCTTATACAGACATTCGCAAGAAGAGAGAAACCATATGATCAAATTTATGCGTTACATTCTCGACAGAGGTGGCGAAGCTAAAGTAGAAGCTATCCCTGCTCCACCTGAAAATCCTCAAAGTTTAACGGATTGTTTTAACAAAGTTTTCCAGCATGAAGTTGATAATACAACAGCTATTTATGATATTGTCAATTTATCATTCGAAGAGAAAGATTGGGCGACTTGGAATTTTATGCAATGGTTTGTGAAAGAACAGATCGAAGAAGAAAAATTGGCTCTTGAACTGATTGATAAATTGAAAATTGCAGGTGGAGACAGTGCGACGGACGAATCTCTATTTACTTTGGACAAAGCTTTGGAAGCAGCAGCAGATGAAGTTTCATTACCTCAGGAAGCAACGGCTGAAAATCCTTCTTAACATCAAATTAAATATCACTAACTTTGGTCTCCGTTTTTTACGGAGATTTTTTATTAATCCCAAGACTTAAAATTAAATGGCAGATATTATAGATAGCAATCACGCAAATCCAGAAGAATTTTACAAATCACTGAAAGAAAAATTAGAAGAACAACATAATTTTCCGGAAGAATATCTCTTCAAATTCATTGTGACAAGTGATTCTGAAAAAATAACAGAAATATTAAGAGTATTCGATAATTTGAAATACACTTTATCCAACAAAGAAAGCTCTACTGGAAAATACACTTCTGTTTCTATCGATTGCTTTGTATTAGATGCTGACCAAGTCATTAGCATTTATAAAAAAGTAGCAACCATCGAAGGTGTAATGATGTTATAATTTTGGTTTGAATCTTGTATTTTAAAATAAAATTTAAGGTTATGAAAAAGTCATTTTTTAAATTTCTGAATAAAATAAATGTTGCTATTCTACCCAAATACAGCAAAAGAGATTTCACAAAATTGAATAAACTTCAAAAAGCTATTTTCGGCTATCGTTATTTGGTTTTAATCAATTCACTAGACTAACAAATCATCAATTTAAAATAAAAAAAGCGCTCAAAATAATTTGAGCGCTTTTTATTTATATGATTAATTCAATTAAGAATTCTCCAAAATATAACTGAACATCAATGGCGCACAAATCGTCGCATCACTTTCAACAATGAATTTCGGAGTTGTAATATCTAATTTACCCCAAGTGATTTTCTCATTTGGAACCGCTCCGGAATAGGAACCGTAAGACGTTGTAGAATCAGAAATCTGGCAGAAATAACTCCAGAACGGAATGTCGTGCATTTCCATATCCTGATATAACATCGGCACTACACAAATTGGGAAATCACCAGCGATTCCACCTCCAACTTGGAAGAATCCAACACCTTTTCCACCAGAATTTTTCGGATACCAATCAGCCAAATAAGCCATATATTCGATACCAGATTTCATTGTAGAAAACTTCAAATCTCCTTTGATACAATAAGAAGTAAAAATATTTCCCATTGTAGAATCTTCCCAGCCTGGAACTACGATTGGTAAGTTTTTTTCCGCCGCAGCAATCATCCAAGAGTTCTCTCTCGGGATCTCGTAATACTGCTCCAGAACACCTGACAAAATCATTTTGTACATATATTCGTGCGGGAAATAACGCTCTCCTTTATCATCTGCATCTTTCCAGATTTCATATATATGTTTTTGCAATCTTCTGAAAGCCTCTTCCTCAGGGATACAAGTGTCAGTTACTCTGTTAAGTCCTCTTTCCAACAAGTCCCACTCTTCTTTCGGCGTAAGGTCTCTGTAATTTGGAACTCTTTCGTAGTGCGTGTGTGCCACAAGATTCATCAAATCTTCTTCAAGATTCGCTCCAGTACAAGAAATGAAATCTACTTTACCTTGACGAATCATCTCTGCCAATATTTTCCCTAATTCTGCCGTTGACATTGCTCCTGCAAGCGTAATCATCATTTTCCCACCATCTTTTAGGTGTGCAACATAAGCTTTGGAAGCATCTACCAAAGCAGCCGCATTGAAGTGCAAATAATATTTTTCTATGAACTCAGTAATCGGTTTGCTCATTTTGTTTAAGATTTTTGCAAAGATAAGGATTTGTTTGGATGTCAGAAGTTGGAAGTTGATGATTTCAATAATAGAATTGTCAGTCTGAGGCTCTCGAAGACAAATAAAAAAACAAAATCGTCAGATTTTTTCCATATAAATTTCTTGATTAGAAAGCCTAAATTTATTTGGTCAGCTTATCCGCCTTTAGTTTCTCCTAAGCTTAGTCGAAGCGCTCCCAAACCTAACAGAGTGGTTCGACTAAGTCAATCTTTTCACTCCACTACGTTTGCGTAAAAAGGATTTCCGCTCAAATCGGGCTGCAGATTCAACATAAATTCACGTTTTCTCATTTATAATTGACGACTAAACTTGACGAGCGACTATAAGGCTCAGGTTCTCGAAGCCAGCTATTTTAAAGACTTTATTAACTGTATTTTATCTTAATTATTCACTCTTGCGACTTCATCAATTAAACCTTACTTTTGCAAATTCAAACAAAATATAGAATACAATGCTTTCGGTTCAGGGATTAGGCTTACATCACGCAGGAAATTATCTTTTCAGAGACACCAATTTCACCATCAAAAAAGGCGATAAAATTGGATTGGTCGGAAAAAACGGAGCCGGAAAATCTACGCTTCTTAAAATTCTTTCTGGAGAAATCAATTTCTACGAAGGGAACGTGGTTCCAGAAGGCAATATCACCATTGGATTTCTAAAACAAGATTTAGATTTTGTAAAAGGAAGAACGGTTTGGGATGAGACGATGCAGGCTTTTGAACAAATCAATGCTTTGAAAGACGAGTTGGAAGAAGTCAACAACCAATTGGCAACCAGAACCGATTACGAAAGCGATGCGTACACAGATCTTATCAACAGAATGACGGATCTGAATGATCTTTTAATGAATCACGACGCGTATAATCTGGAAGGTGATGTAGAGAAAATATTATTTGGATTAGGTTTCAAAGCGAGTGATTTTCACAAAATAACCGATGAGTTTTCCGGAGGTTGGAGAATGAGAATCGAATTGGCAAAACTGCTTCTTCAGCAAAACGATTTGATGCTTCTGGATGAGCCTACCAACCACTTGGATATGGAATCTATCATTTGGCTGGAAGAATTTTTGAAAGATTATCCAGGCTCAATGTTATTGGTAAGTCACGACAAGCAGTTTATGACTTCTACTTGTAATCGAACTTTCGATGTGAATAATAAGAAAATCGATGATTACAAGGCCAATTATTCCAAATATCTTGAGCTGAGAAAAGACAGAAAAGAAAAACTCATCCAGGCTAAGAAAAATCAGGATGCTGAGATAAAACATACCGAAGAATTAATCAATAAATTCCGTGCGAGTGCTTCCAAAGCTTCATTTGCGCAGTCATTGATTAAAAAATTGGAAAAAGTAGAACGTATCGAAGTTGAGAATGAAGATGTTTCTAAATTCAACATTCGTTTTCAGCCTTCTGTAACGCCAGGAAAAGTGATTTTCGAAGCAAAAAATCTTGGGAAAGCTTATGGTGACAAACAGATTTTTGACAACGTAGATTTCTTTATCGAACGTGGTGACAGAATTTCTCTTTTGGGACAAAACGGACAAGGAAAAACGACGTTGGCGAAGATTCTTGCAGGCGATATCACAGATTATTCCGGAGAATGGAATTTGGGACATAATGTGAGCATCGGATACTTTGCTCAGAATCAGGAAGAAGTTTTGACGCCTGAAAAAACTGTTCTACAGGAAGCAGAAGATTCTGCAACAGAGGAAACCAGACCAAGAGTTCGTGACCTTTTGGGATCTTTCTTGTTTCAAGGTGAAGATGTTACAAAGAAAACCAAAGTTCTTTCAGGAGGTGAAAGAAACCGTCTGGCGTTATGTAAATTATTGCTTCGTCCGTTCAACACTTTGATTATGGATGAGCCTACGAACCACTTGGATATTCAGTCTAAGGAGATTATCAAATTGGCGCTTCAGAAATATGAAGGAACATTAATTGTAATTTCTCACGACCGTGAGTTCCTGCAAGGTTTATCAGATAAAATCTTCGAATTCCGTGATGGGAAAATGAAAGAATTCCTTGGAAACATTGATGAATACCTGGAATACAGACAAAAAGAAAGCATCAGAGAAATTTCTGTTGAAAAGGCAAAACTGCATCAGGAAGAGGTTGAAGAACCAAGGCCGAAGAAACAAGAATCCAAACCAGTAGCCAACAACAATCAACCAACTACGATTGTTAGCAAAGAACAAAAAAACATTCAGAACAAACTGAAAAAAGTTGAGGAAAAAATTTCTGAACTGGAACTGAAAATCGAAGAATTCGAAGCATCTTTTGCTAAGGAAAATCCTTCTGAACAAGTTTTGGAAACTTATAACAAAACCAAAGAAGCACTGGATCTGACTTTGCAGGAATGGGAATATCTTGGGAGTCAGCTGGAAGGTTAAAATTGAAATCAAGCTATAATATAATCCATTCATTTCGAATGGATTTTTTGTTTAAGATATTTGCATTTGTTTTCGTAATTTCACTCATTTGAAAAATTATTTTGATGAAGTTCTATATAATAAACTTAGTATGGTCAAATTTAAAGATATCGAATATAAACATTTAGCTGACAAAATCAGAGATAATATCTTTGATGTATCTAACGACTACAAAACTTCAATTTTTCTATGTGGAGCAGATATAAATGATAGTAAATCTACACGATACAAAGTAGCACAATTATTTGAAGATTGGTGGTCTAAATATTATTATAGAATATATTATCCTGAAGATATATTTGATGAATTATTATATAGTTCTGAATCAAAAGATCTTCTTTCACTTGAAGGATTGTTAGCTAAAAGTGTTGATGTTATAATTATGATACCTGAAAGTCCAGGATCTTTTGCTGAACTAGGAGCATTCGCTAATGATGAGAATTTGAGAAAAAAAATGATTTGTATCTTAGATATTAAATACAAAAAAAATAGAAGCTTTATAAATCAAGGTCCTGTTAAACTTGTTAAGAATGTAAATCCAAGTAATGTTCTATTTCTAGATTTAAAAAATATAGATCAAAATAAGAAGCAAATCCAATCTGTAATAAAACAATTAATTAAAACAAATTTCATAAATAAGAAAGAGATCAGTCTATTACAAGCTGACAGTTTCATATTACCTATATTATACCTTTTAGAACCTGTCAATAGGTTAACAATATCAAAAATCTTAAAATTCGCTATGAATGAGGATGAAGAGAATGCGTATCAAGCTACCTATTCAGGACTTACTACTTTAATCAAAAAAAACTATGCTGAGTTAACATTAACTGGTTATAAACTTACTCAATCAGGGAAAAAAGAGTTTTTGAAATTCAAAAATCCATATCCAAGAGTTAAAAATTCAGCTGGTGGTAAAATACTTGATAATTTAAGATTAGATTTATTAAATTTGATTTATAGAAATAAAAGGCTAAAGATGTAGAGGTAATATTATTTAGACCATTTTTTGGAGAATAGTGGTTCGCTATTCGAGAAGTAAAACTATATTTTATTTGTGCAATTAAAATAATTTCCTGCGGGCACTCGAAAATTATTTTAATCACGTAAGACTTTAGAAAGTAAATAATATTACCCTACGCTTTTCAATATGACTAGTACTATCAGACTCAAAATTCTAGGACTACCAAACATTACTGATTTGGAAGATTTCGCTTATTTAATTAATCTTTCAAAAAATTCTATTTACCAATTATCTAAAAACTCTGAATATTACTATAAAACTTACCAAATAGCAAAGAAAAATGGTAAATTAAGAGATATTTCTCAACCTAACAAACAACTAAAAGGAATACAACTTTGGATTTTAAATAACATACTAAACAAGCTAAAAGTATCTGAGTATAGTAAAGGTTTTGAAAAAGGACAATCAATCTCAGATAATGTAAGACCTCATATTTTTTCAAATTGTTTATTGAATATTGACATTAAAGACTTTTATCCAAGTATTAATTCGATAAAAGTTTATAATTTATTTAAATCTATTGGCTACAACAATTTGATTAGTACCTTATTAACAAATATTTGCACTTATAAAAATTCTTTACCACAGGGAAGTCCTTGTTCTCCAAAAATATCTAATTTAATTTGTTGGAAAATGGACTCAAGACTTCAAGGTTACGTTGGAAAAAAAGGTATTATATTTACAAGATACGCTGATGATATAACCTTCTCAAGTATTATGCCAGATAAATTGATAGGTGTTTTACCTTTTGTGGAAAAAATAATAATAGATGAAGGATTTACCTTAAATAAATATAAAACTAGATTTACTGGAAAATTGAGAAGACGTGAGATTACCGGATTAGTTATTTATGATAATAACTTCGGTATTGGTAGAAAAAAACTCCGTATTATTAGGAGTAAAGTTTATAATTTTACAAAAACTACTGACAACGTAAATCATAAAGCCCTTCATCATTTATATGGATGGATGAATTATATTAAAAGTGTGGACGAGGTTCGATATAAATCGCTTTTAGAATATATTAAATTATTATATCAAAAAAATCCTAAAACAGACATTAAAACACTTTACAATTATTATAATTCTTAACGATATTAAGAATTTTCCTAAATTCTAGGTTGTTCATAATTATGATATATTTTCTATTAAAAGTTAATTATTTTCTTTCTTACAAACTTTAACATTCAAACAATGATCAACGATATAAAAAAATTCCTAAACGAAGACCAAGACCCAAAAGCAGTAGAAAAAATCAGTGAAAAAGTCAATGATCTATTAACCAATGGAGAAACTGTGGAATATATCGCAGTCCAAAACAAGCCTGCCATTAATATATCTCCGGATTCTATCGTTCTTACCAATAAAAGAATCCTGTTTTTTCGCTCAAAATCATTTGGATTGGTAACCGATTTCAACGATTATCTTTGGAAAGATGTTGCTGAGAGTCATATTAGCGAAGCTATTTTGGGTTCCACTTTCACAATGACTGCAGTGACTGGCTATATTGAAACAATTGATTATATCCCAAAATCTCAAGCCAGAAAACTCTATCAATATGCTCAAGGCAAAGAAGAGCAAATGATAGAATACCGCAGAGAAAAAGAACTGGAAGAAAGAAGAGCTGCAGCAGGAGGAATTGTTGTCAATACACAAAACGAAAATCAGGAAAAAGCTGCAGAACCACAAGAAGCAAAATCAGAAACACCAGCTGAAGATCCAATGGAAACCTTACTGAAACTAAAAGCATTTTTGGACAATGATTTGATATCTCTTGAAGATTACGAAACCAAAAAGAAAGAAATCCTCAGCAGAATGTAACAATCCGAAAGCAAAATGTCATTCAACGTTTTGCTTTTTTGTTTTAAATTTACATCAATCAAATAATTATGTCCCAAATCTTCAAAGCCCATCTGGATAAATTCATCACAATTACTGATGAGGATTTTGCTTTGATATTGGATTATTTTGAAGTTAAAAACTTTAGAAAGAAAGAAATTCTTTTAGAAGAAGGACAGGTTTGCCGGCAGAATTATTTTGTTTTGAAAGGTCTTCTCAGAAAGTTTTTCATCAACGAAAAAGGTATTGAGCAAACTACAGATTTTGCTTTGGAAACCTGGTGGATGACGGATAACTTCTCATTCGAGCGCAAAACACCTGCAGACTTCAGCATTCAGACAGTAGAAAAATCGGAAGTTTTGACTATCAGCAGCGATTCTCAGGAAAAACTCCTTAACGATTTTCCGATAATGGAAAAGTATTTCAGACTTATTTATCAAAGAGCTTTTGCTGCCAACCAACGGCGAGTCAAATATATTTTTACCTATTCCAAAGAAGATTTCTACTTCTCATTAGTCAAACAATATCCTGAATTTGTGCAGCGTGTTCCGCAATATCTCATTGCTTCTTTTCTCGGATTCACACCAGAATATCTGAGCGAAATTCGTAAGAAAAGCATTTCTTAAACCAGTTTAAGTTTTTCACGTTTTTGATTTCCCAACTTTGTATCATCAAAACGAAGGAAATGGAAACTACCACCAACAATCGGTTTCAACAATTATTTTTAAGACTGGCTTTAGGCATTACACTTCTATCTGTTGTTGCGGATCGATTCGGGTTTTGGGGCAAAAGTTCGGCTTGGGGTAATTGGCAGAATTTTGAAAATTATACCAAACAAATCACTTCTTTTCTGCCAGAATTCCTCAGTATTTTCGGAGCTTATGCTGCAACATTTTTAGAAACAGTCTTCGCCCTACTTTTAATTCTAGGTTATAAAGCCAAATGGACAGCCATTGGAACAGGCTTTCTTTTATTGATGTTCGCCTTGTCTATGAGCATCACTTTAGGCATCAAAGCGCCACTCGATTATTCGGTTTGGATAGGTAGTGCTGCGGCATTCTTATTATCTAGTCAGAATCAATTTCATTTTAGTATCGATAACAAAATCAAAAATTGAATAAAATCAAAAACAATGGAAAAACGTATCAACATCAGCAAAACAGATTCTCAGGCTTATAAAGCAATGTTAGGATTGGAAAGTTATCTGGCACAATCAGAAATCTCAAAAACGATTAAAGAACTTATCAAAATAAGAGCTTCGCAAATCAATGGCTGTGCTTACTGTCTGGATATGCATACTAAAGACGCCATCAAATATGGAGAGACAGCTGAAAGAATTTTCCTGGTAAGCGCCTGGCACGAAGCGGAAAAATTCTTCACAGAAGAAGAGAAAGTTGCTCTTAAAATGACCGAAGAAATCACACTAATCAGCCAGAATGGCCTTAGCGAGGAAACTTATCAAAAAGCAAAAGCTGTCTTTTCTGAAAAGCAAATTGCAGAGGTTATTATGGCGATTGTAACTATCAATTCCTGGAACAGAATCGCTTTGAGTACAAGATTAGAAATAGGAGAATAATAAGTTACTCGAAACTAATTTCTAAAAACGCACGTATGTTTTACTAAAAAGACACGTGTGTTTTGGACAAAAGGTACGTGCCTTTTGATGAAAACGCACGTACCTTTTTAAGTGCCTCTGCAAACGCCCTATCCATCGGACTTGCAGAAGGGCATTTTTTTGATTCAAATTCAATAAAAAATCCTAATCAGTTTTGGTTAGGATTTCAGTTTTTGTAAACATTTTCTTTCCACAATTGGATGGCGTAATCTTTGAAAACACTAGGTGCAGAGTCGAAAGCTTTGTCCAATTTATATTCTCCACCTATATATTCATTAGCGCCAAACTGAATTTTGTTTTCACCTCGCATTGCATATTTTTTGTTGCCTTCGTACAATATTAATTTCAGATTGACAGGACTTACATCGCCGTGACAACCGACTTTGTACATTATCCAAACCTCAGCGATTCCGTTTTTGTCTAAATCTGTAATGATTGGAAATTGAGGATAAAATTCGGCTTCGATATCAACCGGACAATCGGCCACAAAATCGTACATTTTCCAAATCTGCAAATTATTTTTATCTAAACAGAAATGGTAAGCAAACAATTCGAAGTCTGCGCTGTCATCAAATTCGTGTTTGAATTTTTCGTTTCTGTGATAACCTGACTCTGAAAGAATAACCAGATTCTCTCCAACTTCATCTTTCCATTGAACTGCTTTTTTAAAATTTCCATTATAAACAATCGATTTTGGAATCTGCGCTGAATCGACTTCAACTGCGATTATGAAGTCTTTTTTATCAGGATTTTCAGTATCAATTTTATTAGTTTGATTTTGTTCTTTGGGATTACAACTAACGATAAATATTAATATTAAAAAACAAAAAGGAAGTAATAGTTTTCTCACAAAATGATGAATTTGAAACGAAGTTAATTAAAAAAATCTTCAATGAGTTGTGGAATGTTGATTTCGTATACGTCATTGCGGCCGTGATGGTAAGGGCGCGAGCGCAGCGAGCGGTCTAGCAATATTTTTGCAAAAATATTGCTAGACGGAACCCCTGGACAGCGCGAATTGTCCGCCCAAATTACTACAAAAAAAAACGCTTCCGAATTGGAAACGTTTTATATCTGAAAGTTAAATTTTTATTTGATGAAACCTCTGCTTCTCAATAAAGGTTTGATATCCGCTTTATGACCCGTAAATTCTTCAAAAGCCTTGTTCAAATCTACACTGTTGCCGACGGAAAGAATATATTTTCTGAATCTGTCACCGTTCTCTCTCTTGATTCCGCCATTCGCTTTTATCCATTCCCAAGCATCAGAATCCAAAGTCTCTGACCAAAGGTAAGCGTAATAACCCGCTGAATATCCGCCGCCCCAGATGTGTGCAAAGTAAGGCGTATGGTATCTTGGCGGAACTTGTGGAACTAATAATCCATATTTAGACAACGCCTGCTTTTCAAACTCCAAAACAGGAATCAATTGGCTGTCAGAAGTTACGGTATGCCAATTCATATCCAACGTCGCAGCTGCCACCAATTCTGTTGTTGCATAACCCTGATTGAAGTTAGATGCTTTTTTAATCTTATCAATCAAAGTCTGAGGCATCGGCTGTTTGGTCTGATAATGTAAAGCGTAATTTTTCAAAATCTCCGGTTCCAACGCAAAATGCTCATTGATTTGAGAAGGGAATTCCACAAAATCTCTTGGTGTATTCGCTCCAGAAATGGATGCATATTTTTGGTCCGCAAATAAACCATGCAACGTATGACCGAACTCGTGGAACATAGTTTCTACATCGTCATAAGAAATCAAAGAAGGTTTTCCCGGCGCAGGTTTTTGATAATTGAAAACATTTACAATCACCGGCTTCTGTCCTAATAGATGAGACTGAGGAACGAAATTGTTCATCCAAGCGCCACCACTTTTGTTGCTTCTTGTGTAGAAATCCAGATAATAAAGCGCCAAAGATTTTCCGTCTCTATCGAAAACCTCGTAAGCTACCACATCCGGATGGTAAACCGGAAGGTCTTTTCTTTCTTTGAAAGTGATGCCGTAGAATTGCTCAGCAGCATAGAAAACGCCTTTTTCCAAAACAGTTGTCACTTCGAAATAAGGTTTGATTTCGTTCTCATCAAGGTCATATTTGGCTTTTCTAACCTGCTCAGAATAGAAATTCCAGTCCCAAGGTTCAACTTTGAAACCACCTTTTTGCGCGTCAATCACTTCCTGAATTTCTTTAGCTTCACGATTAGCCGTTTCCACAGCAGGTTTTGCCAATTGTGCCAAAAGTCCCATTGCCGCTTCCGGCGTTTTTGCCATTTGGTCTTGCAAACTCCATTCAGCGAAGTTCTTCTTCCCGAAGAGTTGAGCTTTCTGTAATCTTAATTTTGCTAATTTCTCAACCGTTCCTCTCGTATCATTTTCGTCGCCTTTTTCAGCTCTTGTCCAGGATGCTTTGAAGAGTTTTTCTCTCGTAGCTCTGTTTTTCAGATTCTGCAAAAGTGGTTGTTGCGTTGTATTTTGTAAAGCCAGAAGGTATTTTCCTTTTTGTCCGGCTTGTTCCGCATCGGTTGCCGCAGCTGCGATTTCGTCAGCAGAAAGTCCGTCTAATTCTTTAACATCAGAAATCAAAACAGCTCCTTTTTTTCTAGCTTCCAACAATTTGTTACTGAATTGAGTGGCTAAAGTTGCCAATTGTTGATTGATTTCCTTTAGCTTTTCTTTATTTTCAGCGGAAAGGTTTGCGCCTGCAATTTCAAAATTAGTCAAATAAAACTCAGTCAATCTTTTGCTTTCCGCATCCAGTTTATCAGTCTTTACGGCTTTTAATCTTTTGTAAAGCTTTTCATTCAAATTAATTTTATCCGAATGGGAAGCGAAAATCGGTGCATATTCCTCTTCTAATTTCTGAAGATTATCATTGGTATTAGAACTTGTCAGATTATAAAAAATAATGGTTGCTCTTCCCAAAGTTGGACCACTGTTTTCCAAAGCCAAAACCGTATTCTCAAATGTTGGAATAGCTTTGTTATTGACAATTTTATCGATGTTTGCCAATTGCTCTTTCAAACCCAATTCAAAAGCCGGTTTGAAGTGTTCGTCTTTTATTTTATCGAATTCCGGAGCCTGATACTGTAGCGAACTTTTTTTAAGAAATGGATTGTCTTTCATAGATTTTTGTGTAGTTGCAGAGGCTTTTTTATGCTGAGCATTTATGGTCATATTTCCTGCGTTGAAAGCTAGGAAAGTGATTAGTAAAGTAGTTCTTATTTTCTTCATATAATAAAAATATTTCGGGGAATAAAAGTAATGAAAACTAAGAGAATATCAGTTTTTAAGCAACAGAATTTTTAAACCGCGAATTGAATGCAGCCCGACTTG
This sequence comes from Epilithonimonas zeae, assembly GCF_900141765.1. Taxonomy (NCBI): domain Bacteria; kingdom Pseudomonadati; phylum Bacteroidota; class Flavobacteriia; order Flavobacteriales; family Weeksellaceae; genus Epilithonimonas; species Epilithonimonas zeae. Next base: position 59,783 of record NZ_FSRK01000003.1, read on the forward strand.
AACGGAGCTCATTTTTTGTGGTTGGAAAAGCAAGGGCAAAAATAGCGGGAGTGGAAGGCGGAAAAGCTGCCCAAAATAATTCATTTATCCTCCTCGTCTTCATCACCGCTCCAATGGTTTTCCTCAAAAGAAATACTGTCCAAAGCCAGCAATTCGGCTTCACGTTCAAGTGATTCGCGAAGGGTGAAGGTAATCATATCCTTGTCTTTTTCTTTCGCCAAACGTCTGGTCATAGCTTTGTCAATTAACATAAAACGTTTGCCCATTCTTCTGGCGGTATATTTTCGCATCCCGTTTTCCTGAAGGATATCGACTGCCATATCAACCGCTGTTCCCAAAGTTTCACGATAAATATGATTGACATTTTTATTGAGGAAATCATAAGCGTCCAAACGGTTTTTAGCTCTTACAAAAATTTTGACATCAGGATAATTTTCTTTGGCATAATCTACCAGAAATTTATTTTTTTCAGGGTCATCCAAACAAAGAACAAGAAGTTCAGCTTCTTCTATTCCTGCAGAACGCAACAATGCGGGTTTTGTGGCATCGCCGTAATAAACGTTGAAACCATTTGACCTTAACAAAGCAACTCTATCTGGGTCATTATCCAAGACGGTCGAACGGATTCCGTTGGCTTTCAAAAGACGTCCAACTGTACTCCCGAAAAATCCGAATCCCACAATAATCACTTTACGTTGTTTGATAATTCCGAGTTCTATATTTTCTTCATTTTTCTGTTTGATAAATTTTTTATCAAGAACTTTTTCTTTGAATATCAAAAGTAACGGCGAAATACACATCGTAATCGCTACAATCGCCATCAATTCTCCGTTGGCCTGATAATCAATCAAATATAAACTTGCGGCGAAATTGACCAAAACAAAAGCGAATTCTCCAACTTGTGACAATGCAAAAGCGAGGAAAAAACTTTGTTCATTATTCATCTTGTAATATTTCCCAATTCCGAAAAGAACAAACGCTTTTACAGTCAAAACGATGAACGCAGCAGAAAATATAAAGAACGGTTTGGAAACAATAATATCAAAATTAATAGTTGCGCCAACACTTACAAAAAATACAGCCAGCAACAATCCTTTGAAGGGATCAATGGCACTTTCCAATTCGTGACGGAATTCACTGTTGGCTAACATTACACCAGCGATAAAAGCACCAAGCGCAGGACTTAAATCAACCGAAATCATCAACTCAGAAACACCGATTACGAGGAATAATGAAGCTGCGGTCAATAATTCATTCAATCCAGACCTTGATACAAATCTTAGAAACGGCGTGAAAATATATCGCCCTAACAATATCAAAGCTAAAACGGCGAAAATCACGGTAAAAGGTTGCAACCATTCTGGTAAATATTGTAGTAATATTTTTTCGTGATCAGCCTGTTCTAATGCTCTTTTGGACTTTGATAAAAATGGTAATAATGCCAAAATCGGAATCACCGCAATATCCTGAAATAATAAAATCGAAAAGGAAGATTCACCACTAACGGTTCGGAAAAGATTTTTCTCTTTCAACGTCTGCAAAACAATCGCTGTGGACGACATTGCAAAACAGAGTGAAATAATAAATGAAGTTTTCAAGCCAAATCCTGCAATGTAAAATACCATAAAAATCCCGATGATACTTAGTAGCATTTGACTCAAACCAAGTCCAAGAATCCGTTTTCTAATTTGCCAAAGTTTCTGAGGTTCCAATTCCAACCCGACCAAAAACAACAGCATAATCACGCCTAATTCCGATGCGTGCATAATATCTTCGGCATCTCTTCCCGTCAATTGTAAACAAAACGGACCAATCAAAATCCCGCCAAGAATATATCCAATGACAGAACTCAATCCCAGTTTTTTCCCCAACGGAACCATAATAATGGCCGCACCAAGAAAAATCAGAATTGTCATCGCAATGGAACCTTGCATCTATTTTATTTTGAGGGTTTGAGATAATTCATCAGAAAGAACATCCAATTGTTCGTCATTCAGATTATCCGCGTTATAAATGATATGTATTTTTTTGAGGTCGATATTATTCACCTTCAAGGAAACTTTCAAGCCTGAGAGCAACTCTTCAACTTCAGTTTCGTATTTGCCTTCTTTAGTATAATTGGCTTCTCGTCCGCCAACGCTTGTGATAATAAGCGCATCTTTTCCAGACAAAATATTGATTCCGTTTTCCGATACCCAACGCATATCAAAAACCTCATCTATCCACAACTTCAGCAAAGGCGGAAGACCAAACCAAATGATTGGAAAATGGAAAATAATGCGCTCATATTCTACAATTCTTTTTCTTTCACGGAAAGGCTGAATATGAAAATCGGGGTAATCCTCATACAAATCCCGAAACGTGACATTGTCCAAATCATCATAACATTCTAACAATCTAACATTTGTGGTAGAATGTTCGAAATAAGGATGCGCAAATAGAACCAATGTTTTTTTCAAAGAAATCTCGATTTTCGTAAATATAGTGATTTTCTTTTTTTATGTCAAGATTTGGTGTATTACGAAATTGAAAATAATTTTTGTTGATGGGAATTATTTTGGGATATTTGGAATATCTTTAGAATTAAAAACTAATAATGGACAAACATTTTAAATATAAATATGATGATTTATTTAATCCTACTTTAAAAGCGATAAAAAATCTTGGTAATTCTGGTTCAGTTTCAGAGATTGAAGATGAAATAATAAAAATTCTTAATCTAAATGAAAATGCAATAAATGAAATTCATAGAGAAAGTACAACAAAATTAACATATAGACTTGCTTGGGCAAGAAATTATTTAAAACGCTATGGATTACTAGAAAACTCATCAAGAGGTGTTTGGGCTTTAACAGAAGATGGAAAGAAAACAAATGAGGTAAATAAAGAAAAAGTTAAAAAATTTGTTGTAAAAAAAGACAAAGATGAAAGATTAGAGAAAAATCATGAAAATTTAGAAAAAGACTCTCCAAAGATTGACGATAAACCAGAAGAAATTGACGAATTTACGTGACAAGATAAATTGTTAGAATCTATTAGAAATATTGAACCTATGCAATTTGAACGTCTTTGCCAAAGACTTTTAAGAGAACTTGGTTTTATAAATGTCGAAGTTACAGGAAAGTCCAATGATGGAGGAATTGATGGGAAAGGAATATTAAAAATAGGTCAAGTCCTTTCATTTCACGTTGTATTTCAAGCAAAAAGATATCAAGGAACTGTTTCACCTTCTGTCATAAGAGATTTTCGAGGAGCAATGGATGGAAGAGCTGAAAAAGGTTTGATAATGACAACAGGAAGCTTTAGCAAAGAAGCAAAAAAAGAAGCCCAAAGAGACGGAGCTAAACAAATCGATTTAATAGATGGAAATGAATTTGCAGAAAAACTTAAAGAATTAAGATTAGGTGTAAATGTTGAATTAGTAGAAGAAGTAAAAATCAAAAATGATTGGTTTAAAAATCTTTAAAAAATAAAACCCAGACAAAAAATCTGGGTTTTATTATATTTTGTTTTCAATTTTACCATCCACCAGAAGCACCGCCTCCGCCGAAACTTCCTCCGCCGCCAAAGCCACCGAAACCGCCTCCACTGCTTCCGCCACCAAATCCGCCGCCGCCGAAGCTTCCCGGAAATGGGAAAAATCCGCCTCGGTATCTTCGGTTTCCTTTTCTTGATAGTGTGTAATCATCGTCATCGTAGTTTCCGCCGCCGTTATTACCATTCAGAATACTTATCAAAATAATAATGACAATTATAATCAGAATAATAGCGCCAATACTGATTCCGTCATCGTTCTTTTGTTTCTTGACAATCGGTTTGAATTTCCCTTGTACCGCTTCCATAATAGCAGACGTTCCACGGTCAATTCCATTATAGAACTCTCCTTTTTTGAAAGCTGGTGTGACAAGATAATCCAAAATCTGCCCTGCAACCGAAGCCGTCAAATATTGCTCAACAGCACGACCTTGCTGGATAGACATTGTTCGGTCTTCTGTAGCAATCAGGAAAACAACACCATTATCAACACCTTTTTGTCCGATTCCCCATTTTTCGCCGTACATTGTTGCGAGATAATTGACATCTTCCCCACTGGTTGTCGGGAGAATTATGACTTCAATTTCTGTCGAGGTAGAATCGGAGAACTTGATGAGTTTTTGATTCAAAGCCTCTTTTTCAGATTCCGACAGCAATCCTGCTTTATCATATACAGGATAAAGAACCGCCGGTTTTTCAGGCACCAATTGAGCTTTGGAAAACAATCCAAAAATCAGGAATAATGCGAAAATATATCGTTTAAGAGAAGCTGATATCATTGGGTAATTCATTGATATTTTCCCCAACTACAGGGAAATATTTTTTCAGTTCGAGTCCGGTTTTCAGAATGGCATCTTTCAGACCTTTGTAATAATTTTTTTTTGCAAATTCGGAAGTAATTTCATCGTGGAGATTATCCCAAAATGTTTGCTTTACTTTTTTATGAATGCCTTCGTCTCCGATAATCGTGAGATAATGTTGTTCAAAATTCACATAAAACAAAATGCCGTTTCTTTCTTTGGTAAGATGCATTTCCAACGAATTAAAAATCGCAAATGCTTTTTTTGCAAAATCATCTTCGGCGGTGGAATCTATATGCACACGAATCTCACCCGAAGAATGGTCTTCAGCTATTTTGATGGCTTCCACAAGGGAAGCCATCTCTGTATCTGTAAGGAAGTGATTCATTATTCTGAAAATGCGGGAGGTGCTTTTTCTGCGCCTGCTTCTGCTTTAAAATATGGTTTTTCTTTGAAATTGGAGAAGTTCGCAATCACGTTATTTGGAAACGTTTTGATATTAGTGTTGTATTCTTTCGCAGCATCGTTGTAATAAACCGTTTCTGAACGGATGCTGTTCTCAATCGCTGTATATTCTCTTTGGAAGTTGATATATTGCTGGTCAGCTTTCAGGTTTGGATAACTTTCCACAACGGCCAATAATCTGCTCAATGAACCGCTCAATTCGCCTTGCGCTGCTTGGAATTTTGCCATATCAGCTTCGGTCATATTAGTTGGGTCGATGTTTACAGAAGTTGCTTTTGACCTTGCTTCAACCACTTTTGTTAAAGTTTCAGATTCGAATTTTGCATAAGATTTTACCGTTCTCTCCAGGTTCGGAATCAAATTCGCTCTTTTTTGATAAACCGTTTCTACGTTTGACCATTTCGCATTCACGGTTTGTTCCTGACCTACAAAGCCATTTCTAATTCCGACTGCCCAAAATCCCACTATAGCGATTAATGCAACGATGACGATTAATACAATACAACCTTTACCTTTCATAGTTTGATGTGTTTTAAAATTTTAATTAAACCAAATATACAAATTAAATATAATGATGAAATTTATTTTTAATTCCGAGAATCAATTAGCCTTCGATGATTTTTTTTCGATGCTTAATTCCCCATTCTACAAGGTTTTCCGTGAGTGGTGTGACACTTTTCCCATATTCTGTAATCGCATAAAAAACCATTAGCTGATTTTCGTCCGTGACAGTTCTTGTAATGAGAAGATTGGTTTCCAGCTCTTTCAGTTGTTTGCTGAGCATTTTTGCAGAGATTCCGTCGATTTCCCGTTCCAGTTTTTTGAAATGAATATTCTGATGTTGCCGGTTATTCAAATATCTCAAAATCATCAGTTTCCACTTTCCACCAAGGATTTCCAGACAATCTCGCATTGCCCGAAGTTCCTCGCCACAAGTTGTTTCCCGTTCTATATTGTTTTCAATAATCTTCATAGTACTTTCATTAAGGTAAGTAGTTACCTATTGTTAACTAGTAACAAATTTAAAGCATTTTACTAATAAATTTGTATTAAAATAATTGAAGATGAAAGCCATTATTCTAGACGAAAACAATCAGCTTAAAGACGATATCGTCACATTAAGACCAATAAATAAAGACGAAGTCCGAATCAAAATCATCGCATCCGGCTTCAATCCCATCGATTATCAGATGCGGGAAAACGAACACGAAAAGAAATATTTATTCTCAAATATTTTGGGGCGGGAAGGTTCCGGAATCATCATCGAAACTGGAGAAAATGTAACCGAATTCAAAATTGGAGATGAAGTATTTTTCGCCTGCGGAAGTATGGGAAGCAACGGAACTTATGCTGAAGAAATCATTCTTCCCGAAGCAATTGTTGCTAAAAAACCAAACTCGATAACTTTCGAAGAAAGTACTGGTTTACCTTCAATCGGAATCACTGCTTTTCAGATTTTCAACAGAGTGGATTGGAATCAAATTGAAAATATTCTGATAAGCGGAGCTTCCGGCGGAGTTGGGAATTATATTTTGAGATTAATTTTAGGAAAATTCAACAAAAAAATAATTGTCACTGCTGGCAATCAAGAAAGTATTCAGCAATTGATTGATATCGGAATTAATGAAAATCAAATCGTCAATTACAAACAGGAAAATTTAGTTGAGAAAATTTTGGAAATTAATCAAAATCAGAAATTAGATATTGTCATCGATGCGGTTGGAATGCAATTCTCAGAAATCTCAGCCGAAGTTCTTAAAGCCAATGGAATCTACATCAACGTCACTCATTTTATTACTCCAAAAGCTAATGATTTACTTTTCGGAATTGGTGCAACGATTCTTAATATTTCAAATTTCATTTATGCAAAGGAGAAAAATTATGATTATTTCAGAAATTCTCTTAATCAAATAAAACGATACATCGAAGAAGGAATTATTCAGCCTTTACCTGTAAAAATCGTTGGTGGACTTTCTGCCGAAACTGCTGAAAAAGCGCAACAATTATTGAAAGAAAATAAGACGCAAGGCAAAAAATTAATAATGAAAAATCAAGAATAAATGACCAACATAAAAGCAATCCCAAGACGAATTATCACAGGAACAAAAGACGGAAAATCTTACATTGCAAAAGACGAAATCGTCACCAATGTTTCAGAACATTTTAAAGGATTAATTATTTCTGACGTTTGGCAAACCAGCAAAATGCCTGCAACTTTTGAACAGGAAAAACCAATAGAAAATTTCGCAATCCCAAGTGTTATCAAAAACGGAACTTATTTCCGCTACGTTCAGATTCCGCCAGATGAACAATTAGGAATCGAAGCGCCTGAAGGACAACCTCATCCACTGATACATCAAACCAAAAGTCTGGATTACATTATTATTTTGTCGGGCGAAATTTACCTGATTACCGATACAGACAAAACACTTTTGCAAGCTGGTGACATCGTCATCCAAACCGGAACCAATCACGCTTGGAGCAATCGTTCTGATGAAAACTGTATCCAATTGGCAGTTTTGATTGACGCTGAATAATCAAATAGAAAAAATTTCTCGCAGATTAAGCTGATTTCGCAGATTTAATTTAGATAAAAAAATCTGCGAGATTTTGAAATTTTAAATAATAACAGAAATATTATTTTTCAAAAACCTTCGCTTCCTCCCAAAGCTCATCCATTTCTACAAGATTAAGGTCGGCGAGGCTAAGGTTTTTAGACAAAGCTAACTCTTCCATTTTCTGAAATCTTGAAATGAATTTTGAATTCGTTTTTTCCAAAGCCGTGTCAGCATTCAGACCAGAGATTCTTGCGTAATTAATCAAAGAAAAGAAAACGTCGCCGAGTTCAGCTTCTTTTTTGTCTTTTTCAGTTTCCTGATGAAATTCCTGAAGTTCTTCTCTCACTTTTGCCCACGCATCGTCTGCAGAATGAAATTCAAAACCAATTCCTTTCACTTTATCCTGAATTCTGTAAGCTTTGATAATCGGAGGCAAACCTTTCGGAACACCTGACAAAATAGATTTATTTCCTTCCTTCAGCTTCAGCTTTTCCCAGTTTTGTTTTACTGCTTCTTCATCTTCTGCAACAGTATCGCCATAAATATGCGGATGACGGAAAATCAGCTTTTCGTTCAAAGAATTAATCACATCAGCAATATCAAAACTTTCTTTCTCAGAACCAATTTTTGCATAGAAAACCAAATGCAGAAGCACATCGCCCAATTCCTTTTTGATTTCCAGCAAATCCTCATTCAGAAGTGCATCCGACAATTCGTAAGTTTCTTCCAAAGTCAGATGACGAAGCGTTTCAAAAGTCTGCTTCTGGTCCCACGGACATTTTTCCCGAAGGTCATCCATTATATCGAGAAGCCTTCCAAAAGCTTCCATTTTTTCTTGTCGTGTATTCATTTTATATTATTTATTTGGGCAGCTATTTCCGCCTTCCGCTCCCAATCTTTTTTGCCTTTGCTTTTCCAGCCGCAAAAAAGGATTTCCGCTCAAGTCGGGCTACAGCTTCGCAAAGTTGAACGTTTGTCTTTTAATTGTCAGTTTCCAACAACTTTCAACCAAACCAACAACTATTTTCTCACATCTTCAATAATAATATGACTATTAACTTCCAGTAATTTCTTTAAAAATTCATCCTGATTTTCCGGTGTAATGTAAAGGTCGTTGTTAAATTTCGAAAAAATAATCAATCCACCTACCGAAGTTCCACATTTGTGAAATCCGCTCCACATTGTTTCTCCGATTCGGATTTTCGTAATTTTAAAAATGCTCACTCTGAAAATATCGAAGATAACATTTACAACTAATTCTTCACCATCAATCTTGATTTTGATTAAAAAGAAACTGATAAGTAAAACTGAATTGACAATTAATAAAATCAACAATAACACCAGCCATCCTGAAAATGGCATATCAAAATAAGATGCAATTAAAATCCCAACAAAAAGCAAAGTGATTCCTAAAAATATAGAACCATAAATCCAGTCTCTTTTGCTTTTGTAAACTTTCATTAATGTGATTTATTTTGTAACATCGGAACAAATTTATAAACCCCAAATTCCTCTTTCTCAAACTGGGTATCAGAAATTTTAGTAAATCTATAAAGAATCTGTTCATCGGTTTTCCCGAGCGGAATTACCATTTTTCCTCCAACTTTTAATTGTTTCAATAATTCGGTCGGGAGAACTTCTGCGCCACAAGTCACTAATACTTTGTCAAAAGGAGCAAACGTCGGCAAACCTGCGAATCCGTCTCCAAAACTTTGAAATTTCGGTCTCAAATTTAATTCTCTCAGAATTTTAGTAGAAAAATTATACAAATCTTTTTGACGTTCAATGGTATAAACCAAAGCTTTCATTTGGATAAGAACTGCCGTCTGATAACCACATCCTGTTCCTATTTCCAACACTTTTTCGCCTTCATTCACTTCCAGCAATTCAGTTTGTTCGGCAACAGTTGATGGATGAGAAATGGTCTGTTTGGAAGCGATAGGAAAAGCGCGGTCTTCGTAAGCATAATCTTCGAACACACTTTCTATGAAAAGATGTCTCGGAACTTCGTTCATTGCATCAAGAACAAAACTATCCGTAATCCCGATTTTCTGATGAAGATAATCGATTAATTGTTTTCTTTTGCCCTTGTGAACGTAAGTATCTCTCATTATTTTAATTAGTAGTTTTTCAAATCCAGACTGCAATTTCCGAAGTAAAATTTTAAAATCCAAACAAGAATCATTATTTTAAAAATATATCAAATAATTAACCGTTAATCAGAATAAAGTTTATAGCTTTGATTGTTTTTTTATTAAAAATTTAAATATATTTTCAATTAATTGAATGAAAGAATGGATGTTATGCAGAAATTAAGAGCTTACATTAAAGGAACTGGTTCATACGTTCCTCCAAAAATTTTAAAAAATGATTTTTTCGAAAAAGTAGGTTCTTCCGACGAGTGGATTTTTAAGAATCTGGGAATCAGAGAACGCCGGATTGCCGAAGGTGAAGTGACCAGCGATTTGGCTTATAAAGCAGGATTGAAAGCTTTGGAAAATACAGATGTCGCTCCAAAAGATATCGACCTGATTATTGTTGCGACCTCTACTCCAGACAGACAAGCACCATCAACAGCGTGTTTTGTTCAGGAAAAGATGGAAGCGCCACAAGCGGTTGCTTTCGATATTTCTGCAGTTTGTTCTGGCGGACTTTATGGAATTGCTATTGGTTGTCAATTCATTGAAACTGGAATGTATAAAAATGTTTTGGTTATTGGAGCGGATACTTTTTCAACGATTACCGACTGGGAAAGAAAAGATTCGGTTTTCTTTGGAGATGGTGCTGGTGCGATTTTGTTATCCGCAACGACGGAAGACAAAGGTTTTTTCGATTTTAAACTTCACGCAGACGGAACTGGAAAATATCATTTTAATATTCCCGCTGGTGGTTCAGAAATGCCGGCTTCGGAAGAAACTTTGAAACAACGCCTTCATTATTTCCAAATGAACGGGAAAGAAGTTTTTGAAACCGCAACAAGAGTTTTGCCGGAAACAATCAATGAAATCTTAGAAGCTAACAAACTGACTTCCGATAATGTAGATTGGGTAATTCCTCATCAGCCAAGCATCAGAATTCTTCAGGAAACGGCGAGAAAAACAAATATCCCGTTCGAAAAAGTAATGACAAATATGGATAAATACGCCAACACTTCCGGCGGAACAATCCCAATTGTGCTAGACGAAACCTTCAAAAGCGGACGTATAAAAGCTGGAAATCTATTGCTTTTTGCGGCAGTTGGTTCCGGCTGGACTTGGGGAACTGCACTTTATAAAGCTTAATTTTTTATCGCAAAGTCGCAAGAATTAAAATACAGAACCCATAAAAGTCGCAAAGTTTTCGTTTGCGACTTTTAAACAAAATCAAATTAAAAAATAGCGCCTTTGCGTTAATATATAACACTTGGAAACTATGTTAGATAATCAAACTTTCCTTATTACCGGAATTGCAGATGAAAATTCATTAGCGATGAAAACCGCAGAAAAAATCCTTGCCAACAACGGAAAAGTTGTTTGTACAGGTTTAGGCGTAACACCTTTTCACAAGAATCTTTCCGAAAAAGCAGAATCTTTCCTCAATAAAAATTATGAAGATTTCGAAAATGCCTGCAAAAAAGTTTTGGGTAACGATGTTTACACTGCTCCACTCGATGTGACATTGCCTGACAGTTTAAGTCACTTTGCTGATGATTTGAAAACAAAAAACATTGCACTGAATGGTTTTCTTCACGCTATTGCAATGGACAAGACGATTAGAAATAAGTCCGTAAAGCCAATGCTGGAAGTAACAGCAGAGGAATTCAATGATACGATGAATGTGTCTGCGTTTTCTCTGGTTACGCTTTGTCACGCTTTACTTGCAAATGGTGTTTTGCAAAATGGTGCTTCGATAGTTTCATTAAGTTATATTGCAGCGGAGAAAGTTTCATTTTTCCCTTATATCAATATGAGTATTGCAAAAGCGGCACTTGAAAGACTGACAATAGAAATGGCTTACGAACTCGGAAAAAAATACGGAATCCGTGCCAACGCCATTAGATTCTCGCCTTATATGGGAAGTAAAGCCGGAAATGCTACTTTGAAAGTTGAAGACGTTGAAAGGGCGAATAGAATCAGTCCGTTGGGGAATGCTTTACCTGAAGATTTGGCATACGAGATTGTTCATCTCTTCCGAAAAGAAACCAGAATTACTGGCGAAATTCGTCACGTGGATGGTGGTTTTCATATTATGGGATAACGTTTATATTTTTAAATTAAAGATTCTAAATTTTAAATTTTCTAGAATATTAAAATAGATTTAAGCCACAGATTTTGTGGCTTAAATTTTTTATTTAATTAAATTGCATCATCAAAATTATTTTAAAATTTATGAGACAAATAAAGACTGCTTTGTTGGCTTATGGCGGTTCGGGGAAATTATTTCACGCACCATTTCTTGAAGTTAACGACGGATTTGAATTAATAGGTGCTTACGAACGAAGCAAAAAAAATATTAAAACAGATTATCCTGAAGTTAAAAGTTTTGATTCTCTGGAAGAAGTTTTACAAAGTGATGCCGAATTAATTGTGGTTAATACGCCAATCGACACGCATTTTGAATTCACGAAAAAAGTTTTGGAAGCAGGAAAACACGCTTTAGTTGAAAAAGCTTTCACTACAACTTCTGAGGAAGCGGAAGAATTGCACAAGCTTGCCAAAGAAAAGAATCTGAAGCTCTGCGTTTATCAGAATCGAAGATATGACAGCGATTTTCGAACTGTGAAAAAGGTTTTAGAAGAAGGTTATCTCGGAGAAATTGTGGAAGTAGAAATTCGATTTGAAAGATATAATCCGGAATTGAGTCCAAAAGCCTGGAAAGAAAATGGAAATCCCGGTGCAAGTATTTTGATGGATTTGGGTTCGCATATTATTGACCAAGCATTGAGTTTGTTTGGTTATCCTGAGAAAGTTTTTGCGGACATTAGAAGAACTAGAGAGAATACGCAGATTGATGATTATTTTGACATTCTGCTTTATTATTCTGACAAACGCGTGAGATTGAAATCCAGTTATTTCGTGAAAGAACCAACGCCATCTTATGTTTTCCATGGCAAAAAAGGAAGCTTCCTAAAACACCGTGGTGATGTTCAGGAAGATGAATTGAAATTGGGAAAAGTTCCGAATCGCGAGAATTGGGGAACGGAGCAGGAAGAGAAAACTGGACTTTTGGTTTACAATGATAGAGTTGTCAACTTCCCTACTTTTCAAGGGAATTATCTGGATTTCTATGATGACCTTTACAATGCGATTGTGAATGATAAGAAAGTTCCTGTGACAGCGAAACAAGCTTACCATACAACGAAAGTGATTGAGGCGGCGAAGGAAAGTTCTGAGAAGGGAGAGGTGATTGAGTTATGAGTTATAAGTGATGAATTATTATTCTCAATTTTCCTAAATATTTCTCACAGTTTAGATTCTTTCAGAATGACAAAATTTGTATTTTATGACAAATCTTGTTTTATGTTGAATCTGCAGCCCGACTTGAGCGGAAATCCTTTTTTGCTTTGGCTAAGATTCTATTGATGACAAATCGTCTGCAAAAAAGATTGACTTCGTCGAACCACTTCGTTAGGTTTGGGAACGGAAGGCGGATAAAGCTGCCCAAATAATATTAATAATGACAAGACTCAGAAAGCTAAAAAATTCTGGGTCTTTTTTTATGTTGGTTGGTGATAATTCTTAAATTTACGTCTTTAAGAAAATTAGCTATGATAAAAGCAGGACTTGTAGGAGCGGGACATTTGGGGAAAATCCATTTGAGATTACTTAATCAATCTGAGAAATATGAACTCGTTGGTTTCCACGATAAAGACTCAGAAAACGGCAGAAAACTGGAAGCGGAATTCGGTTATAAATATTTTGAAAGTTTGGAGGAACTTTTGAACGAAATCGAAATGTTGGATATTGTAACGCCAACACTTTACCACTACGATTATGCCATAAAAGCAATTGAAAAAGGCATTCATTTTTTCATTGAAAAACCTGTAACACAGACTTTGGAACAAGCGGAAGAAATTCTTCAAAAATGCAACCAATTTGGAATCAAGGCGCAAGTTGGTCACGTGGAAAGATACAATCCAGCGTTCATTGGTGCTAAAGATTATATTAAAAACCCAATGTTCATTGAGATTCACAGATTAGCGGAATTCAATCCGAGAGGAACGGATGTTTCTGTGGTTTTGGATCTGATGATTCACGATCTGGATATTTTGTTGAGTTTGGTAAAGTCGAAAGTGAAATTGATACACGCAAGTGGTGTTTCCGTTGTGAGCAAAACGCCGGACATTTGCAACGCCAGAATTGAGTTTGAGAATGGTTGTGTTGCGAATTTGACGACGTCAAGAATCTCAATGAAAGCCATGAGAAAATCGAGGTTTTTCCAGCAGGATGCTTACGTTTCTGTTGATTTCTTGGAAAAAAAATCTGAAGTTATCAGAATGAAACCAGCGCCTGAAAATCCGTCTAACTTTGATATGATTATCGAAAATGCGGAAGGCGAGAAAAACCAGATCCTTTTCGAGTATCCGAACATTCAGCCGAATAATGCAATTCTTGATGAGTTAGAAAGTTTTGCCAATGCTATCAAATATGATGTTCCCGTTCAGGTTTCTTTGGAAGATGGGACGGAGGCTTTGAAGGTTGCTTTGGAGATTGTGAGGTTAATACAGAAATAGAGTTTTTGAAATATTACAAATTATTATTAATCATTATGGCTTTTTCTTTTTTTGGATGTAAGAAAGAAACTTATGTTCCAATTGAATGTATGGACTTTCATCAACTTGTTGCTAAAAATGATATTAATCGAGTTGAATATCATTTGAAAAACAGAATGAATCCAAATTGCATAATTAATGCTGGTGTAACTCCTATAATGACTGCAGCCGTATATAATAGAACTGATGTAATTGATTTTCTAATATCATACAATGCCGAAATCAACAAACAAACGGATTCTGGTTGGACTGCTCTTTTATATGCTGCAGAAAATGGCAATTATCAAGCTGTAGATTTACTTATAAAAAAAGGAGCTAATATCAATTTAAAATTAAAAGGAGGAGAAAATGCATCAACCCAAGCCTGCTACAAAGGGCATTTTAAAGTTGCAAAACTGCTTTTGGATAAAGGAATTGATGTAAATACTTCAGATAATGAAATTGGATTAAATGCCTTGATAATGACATCTGATGTAGGAAATTTGGAGTTGGTTAAAACAATCCTACCACTCACGGATAATATTGACCATCAAAATAAATATGGAGAGACAGCTCTTATGAGAGCAGCAATGAAAGGACATTATGATGTTGCAAAATATTTACTTGAGATGAAATCGAATAAATCAATAAAAGATACCTTTGGAAATGACGCTTTGTTTTATGCAAATAAATTTGATCAACAAAGACTTGTAGAACTACTAAGTAACTAAATTTTCAATGAATCTTCCTCTTCTTGAATCAGAACTCAAAAAGCGTCTTGGTTGTCCTTACAACTGGGGAAGAAAACAGTCGGATGAATGGGACAGAAAAACGAAGTTCATTTATCTGGTTCAAGATTTTGAAAGTCTGGAAAATCAATGCAAGGATTTTGATGAAGGTTTGAGAAATTATGCTTTCAATCGTTGGCTGAATTTCTGGTCGGCAAAGGCGGTTGAGGATATTTTTGCTTCGAATTCTTTAGTTAAAAAAGAGGCAAATCAGTTTTCAAAAACTGTGGATTTTTATATTTCGGGAATTCCGTTTGATCATAAAAGCAGTGTATTCCCGAAACAATTTGGAAAAAGTTTTGATTATGCTGTTGATCACAAAAAAGAATTGGTAGAATGGCTTTACAATAATCAAAGTCAGCAAGGAAGAAAACATTTAGCTAATCGACTTTTCATTATTTTTTATGATGAGAATAATGGTGAACATTGGAAATTGAAAACCCAACTTTCTTTAATCCAAGAAAAAATCACAGATTATCTCAGCAATTTTTCGGGAGACAATTTAGTTTCCCTAAATTTGGAATCTCACGAGATCCTTTCAGATTTGATTTGGATCAAAGCATAATTCATGAATTACATCGGTTCCAAAAACAAACTTTCGGATTTTATCAGACAAAGCGTTTATCAAGTTGTTGGTAAAGATTTATCCAACAAAATATTTTGCGATCTCTTCGCCGGAACCGGAATTGTCGGACGAAATTTCAAAGCGGAAACCAAGAAAGTCATCAGCAACGATTTTGAATTTTATAGCTTTGTTCTCAACCGAAATTACATCGGAAATCATCAGGAAATCAATTATGAAAATTTGATTAATGAATTGAATTCAATTGAAGGAAAATCTGACTTTATTTCAGAAGAATATTCTGAAAACGGAAAATCGGAACGACTTTACTTTTCTGAGGAAAACGGAAAAAAAATTGACGCTATCCGACAAAAAATCGAAGATTGGAAAATCTCGGGAAAAATCAATGAAGATCAATATTATTTTCTGCTTTGCTCACTATTGGAAGCGGCTGATAAAATCGCCAACACGGCTTCGGTTTATGGTGCGTTTTTGAAACAAATCAAAAAATCGGCGCAGAAAAAATTGGAACTTCAGCCTGCCAATTTTGAATTGACCAAAAACAAACACGAGGTTTATAATGAAGATGCCAACGAATTAATCAAAAAAATCGAAGGCGATATTCTTTATCTCGATCCACCTTACAACGCGCGACAATACGGCGCCAACTATCATCTTCTAAACACGATTGCGAAATATGACAATTTTTCTCCAAAAGGAAAAACGGGATTGAGGAATTATCAAAAATCAAAATACTGCAGCAAAATAGAGGTTTCAAAAAGCTTCGAAGACCTCATCGAAAATGCAAAATTTCAACATATTTTCCTAAGCTACAACAACGAAGGATTGATGACAGAAAGTGAAATTAGAAATATACTTTCCAAATTCGGGAAATATGATATATTTACAACCGAGTATCAGCGTTTCCGTGCAGACAAGGAAGAAAACAGAAATCATAAAGCTTCGGAAACGATAGAGTATCTTTATTATCTTCTAAAAGAATAAGAGGTAATAGACTTTTAGAATGTAGACTTCAAATAATTAAAATTAATATGAAATCGAAAGATTCGTGAATTCATATATAAAAAATAATAAATTAAAATGAAAAATATTGTTGTAATAGGTGCCGGAACTATGGGAAATGGCATTGCGCATACCTTTGCTCAAAGCGGATTCCAGGTAAGTTTGGTAGACGTGAAACAGGAAAATCTTGATAAAGCCATAAAGACCATCATCACCAATCTTGACAGAATTATTGCCAAAGGAAATTTGACCGAAGAAGAAAAAGCCACTACACTTGGCAACATTACAACATTCTCAGATTTGAAAGAAGCTGCTCCTAATGCTGATTTGATAGTAGAAGCAGCAACGGAAAACCTGGATTTGAAATTAAAAATCTTTACTCAGATTGATGAGTTGGCGCCAGAAAACTGTATTCTTGCGACCAACACTTCTTCTATATCTATTACTCAGATTGCAGCAGCAACAAAACGTCCTGATAAAGTCATCGGAATGCACTTTATGAATCCTGTTCCAATTATGAAATTGGTAGAAATCATCAAAGGTTATTCGACTTCCAAAGAGACTTTTGATACGATTTTCAAGATGTCTAAACAATTGGGAAAAGTTCCTACTGAAGTGAACGATTATCCAGGATTTGTAGCCAACAGAATTCTGATGCCAATGATTAATGAAGCTATCGAAACCCTGTACAACGGTGTTGCTGGTGTTGAAGAAATTGATACCGTGATGAAATTGGGAATGGCACATCCAATGGGACCTTTGCAATTGGCAGATTTTATTGGACTTGATGTTTGTCTGGCAATCCTGAATGTGATGTACGATGGTTTCAAAAATCCTAAATATGCCCCAAATCCATTATTAGTCAATATGGTAATGGCCGGCAAGAAAGGCGTGAAATCGGGCGAAGGTTTCTACGATTATTCTGAAAGTAAAAAGGCTGAGAAAGTTTCGAAAATGTTTTTAAAATAGACTGGGATGTTTTCAATGAAGCTTCTAATTCTGCTGACTTTTCCAACACTATTTTTTTCGCAGGAAAAAATGATTTCTGCAGATTTTGATGGTGATAATATTCAGGATAAAGTTTATTTGGATTCTAATAACGGAGCGGTTGTGTACCAGCTTTCTTCTCAGAAATTCAATAAAGTATCCTCTGATCAATTTGAAGATTCTGGGGAAATATTTTTTGATAAGGCTAAAAATGGGTTTAAAGTCAACCTCAATCAAATGCGAGCCGGATACACTTATCAATTTCGATATGAAAAAGAAACCGGAAAAATGCGTTTGATAGGAATGGAACGTTACGAATTTGGTCCTGCCAGCAATGACGGAAGCGGCGAATCCAGCGTTAATCTTTTGACGAATACTTATATTGGAGAATGGAATTATTTTGATGATAATAAAACAAAACTCATCAAAATGCCACCGATAAAAAAGAAAATGGTTTTGCCAAAAACGTATTTTGATAATCTCGGAAATGTGTTTTCGACTTACATCGATAAAGATGTTCAGTATTATCTGGCGGAGAAGAAAAGACTTTATAAGCAGTAAATACTTCAATTTAAATTACGATTTATAACTTTGTCAATATTGATTTGACAAAGTTTTTTTATTTTTAAACTATGATATCTGTAAAACTAAATCCAAAATACGAGAAGACTCTTCAGACTTTATTGATTATCTTGACTTATATAATGATAATCTTCCGGTTTTTATCAAATGAGAAAGGCCGTGTTAGTCCAGACTCTATAAGATATTTGAGACAATCCGAGATGTTTCCAATCATTGATAATACAACAGCGCCTTTGGGTTATCCTCTATTTATTAAATTCTTCACCATCTTTGGTTTGGATGATTTTTGGAGCAGCAAACTAGTCGGACTTTTAGCTTATACCTTCATTTTAATTTTTGCTTATAAAAGGAAATTTTATTTCAAAGAATTGATAATCTCGTCAGCGTTATTCAGCTTTGTGAGTATTTTTTCATTTACGATGTCTGAAGCTTTGACATTGCCTTTCGTGATATTGTTTTTCTTCACAGCGCATCAAATTATCAAAAACAGAATCAGTCAAACCCAAGGTATTTTTTATCTTACACTTACATTGATTCTACTTCTTAACATCCGTTACAGCGCTTTGTTTTTTTGTGTTGGAAGCATTGTTTTTGGATTGATAAAAATAGGAAAACATTATTGGAAGTCCTTTGCAATTTCGGGCGTTTTGGGTGTTGGTTTTTATGGACTTTACAAAATAACTTTCATTGATTATTTCAACAAAGATTACATCAATTCATTTTTGGAAATTGGTCTCAAATCTACACCTCAACTATTATTAGAATTATTCCAAGGACTGACAACTACCTTCAATCCTTTTATCCATATTGCAGATCCTAATGGCGGAATTATCAATTACGGAATCTACGGAATCGGTTTGTTAACAATAATTGTAATGGTTTTTCTTTTTGTACGAACCAAACTTACCGAGACAGAAAAATTTATTTTGATTGTTTCGTTAGTCACCATTATTTTATCCTACTTTATTCAATATGTTTATTCTGTAAACGCTATAGATTACCGTTTGTTAGCACCATTCTCCATTGGAATCTGGATGGTTTTCTTCAGAAAAATATTTCAGATTTTTGATGATACGACTTATGCAATTGCTTTTATGAGTTTGGCGACGGGATTTGTGTTCAGTTGGTTATCAAAAGGTAATTATCTTGAGAACCGAAAAGCAATTACTCAATTTTTAAAAGAAGAAAAAATGATGGACAAAGAATTGAAATTCTTTATGAAAGATCAAATGGATAATGACGGGCAAACTGCTGAGTTGATAAGTACTGTAAATCCCAGAATCTATATCACCTTCAAACCTTCTGATACATTGAAAAATAATACTCTAACTAGGTATAAGGTAGAAAAGAAAATCAATATCAAAAAAAATAATTATCAATAGTAGTTTTCGGGAATTTTTCTATCTTTGAACCATAGAGTGAAGCTCTAATTAATCTTTAAAATTAAATATTTTACATATGAAATTACCTAAGTTTTTATTAGCCGACAATTCTGATTTTCCAGAAGATCTTTTTGTAGTACACACAGAGTACCCGCGTTTCATCCTTAACGTAGAAGAAGAGGATGTAGAGTGGTTGGACGATTTGGAAGGAGATGATGAAGAAACTGTAGCTACAGAAGCTACGAAAGTTGTAGAAGAAGCCTTCAAATGGTGTGATGAAGAACTTGCTAAATACGACGACGAGGAAGACGAAGAATAATAAAAAAGGAACTCAAATTTGAGTTCCTTTTTTTGTGTTTAATATTTTAGTTTATTGTTGTTTATTGAATTTTAACAACAACAAATTATCTTTATACAATTCCAATGTAGTTTCTGTCACTACATATTTGTTAACCTCTTTCAAAACGCCAAGATAACTGTTTTCCGTCATCATATTGTTGCACATTTTTCTTGTAGAGCCGATGTTCTTCGCAGAAAAATTACCTGCAGAAGTATCAATTACGGCATCAGAAAAATAATTGTTGCAGCCTGCATTTCCAGAAATTCGGTTTTGTTCTATCAATAGAGTTGGCTTGTTTGTAATATCGTCTGCCAGAACCCATTGTGTACCTGTAACCGATGCCTGACTCTTTCCCACTTTAGAAGCGTTCCCTACTCTGCTGGTACAAGAAACAATGGTTAGAGCCAATATAGATGTAAAAAAAAGTTTTTTCATTTTTATAAAATTACATTTCAAAGATAAGGTTTTCTTTTTAACATAATCTATTATCTCAACAAAAACACATCCCAAAAAGCTGCCATCAACTCAGGTTATTAATTATTTATCACCAATATAAAAACGGAAAATGAATTTTAAATGATCAAATAAATTAATAATGAATAACTTATGATTTATAAATTTTAAAAGCTTAATTTTGCACCCCGAAATAAGGAATCATATTATGAAACGAATTGCTGAACACAGAAAACTTCTTGGCGTTGACAAAACTGCCACTTTGAAGGATCTAAAAACCATCTACAGAAACACGATGAAGGATACACATCCTGATAAATTCATCAATGATGAAGCCGGAAAACTGGAAGCGGAAGAGAAAAGCAAATCTGTGATAGAAGCATATCATTTCTTAGTCAGCATCAATGAGGAAACTCAGGAAAAATATAAAGAAGAATACACGGAAACTATTACCAACTCAATTATCACTGATTTCTATCTTGAAAAATCAATTTTGAAAGTGCAGCATTTGAACGGAAAAATGTTCGAGTACATTGGTGTTCCAAGAAATACTTATATCAAAATGGTTAATTCTGACTCACCCAGTCGTTTTGCAAGAAGACATATCTATGGCAATTTTATCTATAGAAAGTCTGGTGAAGCAATGGCAGATTAATCTTCTATCTTAAAATATATTAAAGCTTTCATATTTATATGGAAGCTTTTTTATTGCTAAAATCTTATTTCATTGTCATAAAAATAAAAAGCGCATCAATAAATTGATGCGCTTCTCGGTTAACTTAATTAATTATATATTAATCCACGTGTTTAGGCGTAAATCCGTCTTCACTTAGCTCTCTGTGTTTATATTCTGCTTTCATTTCAGCATCATAATCTACTTTTTCATCTTTGCCTAATCTTCTCAACATTGAATCAAACAATGAATAAACAACTGGTACAATAATCAAAGTCAGAAATAATGAAGATGTCAAACCACCGATGATTACCCAAGCCAAACCGTTGTTCATCTCGGCTCCTGCTCCTTTTGCAATTGCAATCGGGATCATACCAAAAATCATCGCAATCGTTGTCATCAAAATCGGACGAAGACGAGCGTGGTTGGCCTGAATCAATGCGTCGTGCGTGTTGGCTCCTGCTGCTTTTCTCATATTCGCAAAGTCGACAATCATAATCGCGTTCTTCGCCACCAAACCAATCAACATAATCATACCGAGCATCGTAAAGATGTTCAATGAGTTTCCTGTGATGGCAAGAATTACCATTACTCCAATCAATGCCAATGGAATTGAGAATAATACCACAAACGGATATACAAACGAGTCGTACAAGGAAACCATTACCAAATAAACCAATACAATAGCCGCTAACAAAGCAATTCCTAAAGTACCGAAACCTTCTGTCTGGTTTTCCATATCACCACTCCAAATGTAGCTTACACCCGCTGGTTTTGTTTTTTCGTTATCCATAAACTGAGCTGCCCATTCGTTCGCAACATCTCCAACCGGACGACCAACAACTTTAGATTTTACTTTTACAGAAGGCGCTTTATCTCTACGTTCCAACAAACTTGGTCCAGATCCCATTTTCACATCAGCGAATTGGCTCAATCTGATTTGTTCTCCCTGAGGATTGGTGAACATCAAGTTTCTAACGTCATCAATAGACTGTCTGTTGGCATCTCCAAAACGGATGTTGATATCATACTCATATTCTCCTGCTCTGAATTTTCCATCTGTATTTCCTGAGAAAGCAGTTTGCATTGTCTGTCCTACACTGGAAAGATTCAAACCTAAAGAAGCCATTTTATCTCTGTCAATATTCACTTGAACTTCCGGGCTTCCGGAGTCAGTTGACAATTCCGCATCTACAGAACCAGGAACTTTTTTCAATAATTCCAGAATTCTATTCGCTTCTTTGTTCGCGGTTTCGTTATCCTGAGCCGTTACAACCATTTCAATTGGTGCGTTATCTGCTCCCATTAATCCGATTGGTGCTGTTTTAAACTCAACTCCAGTGAATTTTTCTTCTAAAGCTCTCTTGATTTTAGCCGACTTGATATCGGTACTTTCGTTACGTTCAGATTTATCAACCAAGATTACCTGAATTTCTGACTGATACAAAGTTGCCTGAGCCCCACCAAAACCTGATGACTGCTGACCAACTGTTGTAATCATATCGACTACATCTTTATCGTCTCTCAAATATTTTTCAACGGCAAGCGTTACCTGATTGGTTTTTTCTACAGAAGCATCTTTTGGTAATTCCATTTGAACAAGGAACTGCCCTCTATCCATTTTAGGGAAGAATTCACCACCAATGAATCCAAATGCCACCAACATAAATGAAGAAATCAAAATAATAAATGTTATGATTACAGTCATTATTCTTCTTAATGTTGTTTTTAATGCCCATTCAAGAATTCCGGAAATCCAATGCGTAAATTTCTCCAATTGTTTCTCAAACCAAAGGATAAATTTCTCAAAAGGATTTTTACCTGTCAAGTGAACCAACTTTCCAAATCTTGAAGATAACCAAGGAATAATGGTAAATGAAGCCAATAATGAGAACATTGTTGCGATAACTACGGTCACACAGAACTGCGCCAAAATATCGGAAACTAATCCTGAACTCATTGCAATTGGTAAAAATACCACCACAATTACCATTGTAATTGCCGTTACGGTAAATCCAATTTCTGATGCTCCGTCATATGCTGCACGGATTCTGCTTTTCCCCATCTCCATATGTCGGTAAACATTCTCCAAAACCACAATCGCATCATCCACAAGAATACCAACCACGAGTGAAAGGCCTAATAAACTCATCAAGTTTAAGGTATATCCCATCAGATACATTCCGATTACTGTTGCGATCAACGATACTGGAATTGAAACCATTACGATGAAGGCATTTCTGATGTTGTGAAGGAATAATAACATTACAACTGCCACCAAAATAATCGCTAAGAATAAATCGAAAATTACGTGATCCGCTGCTTCAAGCGTAAAGTCTGTTGTATCATCTACAATATTGACTTTGATATCCTGAACTTTATAATTACCTTCAACCTGAGCAATGGTTTTCTTGACTAATTCTGAAACAGACACGGCATTAGCATCAGATTGCTTTTTAATCTGCATCAAAATGGTAGAATTCTGATTGTATCTCGCCACTTTCTCGACATCTTTCTGAGTATCGAAAACCGTTGCAATATCAGACAAACGAACCTGCGCTCCATCTTTGTTGGAAACCACAAGGTTGTTCATTTCCTGTACATCTCTATATTTTCCAGATAGTCTGATAGTAGATCTGGAAGTTCTTGTCTTCAAAGCTCCCGTTGGGAAATCTAGGTTTGAAGAAAGAATCGCCTGCTGTACATCTGCAATTGCAAGACCGTAACCCTGCATTTTCTTTTCATCCAAGCTTACCTGAATTTCTCTCTCCTGTCCACCGACAAGATCAACCTGAGCTACACCGTTTACACGGGAAAAGATGGGTTCAATTTTTTTATCTAAAAGATCGTAAAGATCTTTGTTATTCATCTTACTACTGGAAATACTCAAAGTCATAATCGGAAGATCATCCAGTGAGAATTTCTGTAATGACGGCGGATCTGCATCTTCAGGAAGGTCTGCTAAAATTGCATTTACCTTTCTCTGTGCATCATTCAAAGCGTAGTTGACATCGGCACCTGTGTTCAACTGAACCATGATTACCGATAAACTCTCGTAAGAAGAAGATTCTACTTTTTTAACATTTTCCAAAGATCCAACCGCATCTTCAATCTTTCTGGTTACCGAAGTTTCCACCTCTGCAGGCGAAGCTCCAGGATAAACCGTAGAAATTGTTACCATATTGGTTTCAAACTTCGGAATCAATTCGTACCCCATCATAGAGTAACTCAACAAACCTCCCAGCGTCAGAATCGTAAATAGTACGATAACGAGCGAAGGCCTTTTAATGGATATTTCTGCTAACTTCATCTTCTGTTACTTTACGATATTGATTTTTGAACCGTTGTCCAAATTGATTTGTCCACTTGTAATGACTTGTTCACCACCATTTAGTCCGCTTAGGATTTGAACTTTATCACCATAAACTTTTCCGGTTTGAACTTTAATTAATTTGGCTGTTCCGTTTTGAACGATAAACAATTGGCCTGAACTCACGCCGTTTACGAAAGCTTCTGCAGGAACAGTCAGCATATTCTGAGTTTCTGCACCGTGATTGGTTTTGAAAACAGCTGTTGCGTACATACCGGCTTTCAGTTTACCGTTATTGGAAACTTCTACTTCAACAGGGAAATTCAAAGAAGCATCACTTTTTGGAGCAATGAAAGTAATTCTACCGGTGAAAGAATCTTCCGGTAAAACATTAACATTAATCTTAACTTCCTGACCTAATTGGATTCTTCCAACTTGGCTTTCGTCAACCAAAACCGATAATTTCAATGAATTGATATTAACAATTTCGAACAATGAAGTTCCTGTTGCAACAACAGCTCCCGGCTCCACCATTTTTTTATTGATGGTTCCGCTGATTCCTGCACGAACACTTGTATCATTTACTCTTACACCCTGAGCTCTCAACGCAGACTGAGCATTCTTAAGCTGTAATCTTGAGTTGTCAAGCTGTTGTTTCGTAACACCTCCAGTTTTGAAGGCATTTTCATAACGTTGGTTATCAGCAATTGCATTTTGTAAATTATTTTGCGCCTGAGTCACATCCACTTCGATTGCATCTCTTTTGATGGTTGCCAAAACTTGTCCGGCAGAAACTCTGGAACCTTCTTTAACAAAAACACTGACTACTCTGCCGGCAATATCGGCAGACTGATTGGTTTCTTGTTTAGGAATAAAAGTTCCGTTTGCCGAATAATCTGTATCGATATTCTCTCTTGCAACTGTGATTACGTTAACATTGATTTTATCAACCTGTTTCGCCACTTCTCTTACTTCAGTTTCCTGCTTCTTCTTGTTGTCGGCAATTTTCCAGGCAGCCAAACCAATCAGTACTGCCGCAACGATGATATATATTAGAGTTTTTTTCATTTTATAAATGTTATTTCGTAGTTTATTTTAAATAAGTTTTAAGTTCTCCTTTTGATTTATAATATTGTACCTCAGCGATTTTGTAATCAAGAACTGCAGTAGTGTAATTATTTTTAGCCTGAACCAAAGAGTTTTCTGCATCTAACAAATCTGTCAATGTTGCTAAACCGTATTGGTAGTTGCTTTTTGTATCTGCTAAAACACTTTCTGCTAATTCAACATTGGCTTTTTGGTTCTCGATAGATGTTAAGCTATTTTCAATTTGAGATTTAGCATTTTGATATGCTTGGTCTAATCCTAGTTTCGTATCTTTCAGATCAGCTTCCAGTTTATCAATTTCGATTTGATTTTGTTGAACCTTCGCTTTTGTGGCAAATCCATTAAAAATTGGAATATTAACTCCTAAAGTAATTGCTGAATAATCTGACCACATAACACCTTGAGAACTTCCATTTGTTAATGGAAATTTTTCTCCCATACCTTGCCAGTTATAATTTGCTGTTAAATTAACAGTTGGATAATAAGCCGCTTCTGTAGCTTTCTTCTGATATTCAAGAAGTTCTTTGTTCTTTAATAGAACTTTTACTTCTGTTCTGCTGTCTGTACTTATCATATCTTCCAAAAGATGCGGCGTTACTTCCATATCCTCCTGTACCAACTGGATTTTGGTTTCAATTGGCATTCCCATATAAAACTTAAGCGCATTTTCTGCTTGAGCAATACCGTTATTGCTTTGTTTGATGTTAGTTTCTATGTTCGTCAAATTAACATTAGTTCTATCCAAATCAATTTTTTTCGATAAACCATTTTCAAACAAGCTCTTAATCACATTTCTTACTTTTTCTGTGCTTGTGAAACTACTTTCCAGAGTACTTTTCTTTTCCTGAGCCGTAAAAACTTGGAAATAAGCATTAGAAACTCTCTCGATAATCTGCTCATCTGTAAGATCTGCATTCAGCTGATAGAATTCTTTAGTTGATTTTGCCGCTTTCAAGCCTACAAATACCTGCTGATTGAAAAGTGCCTGAGTTACCTGAACTCCAGCAACAGCAACCCAAGGTTGTCCCATTTTAAAAGTTTGACCAGCAAGAGAAACCTCTTGGATAATCGGGTTATATGTAAGGTTAGCCGTTCCATTAACTTTTGGAAGTGCTCCCGCTCTGGCTTCTAAAATTTTTGCATCCGCATCACTAATATCCAACTTTGCTTTCAACGCATCAGACTTGTTCTGCAAAGCGTATTCTATGGCTTGCTTCAGCGTAATAGACTGTTGAGAATACAGCAATGATCCTGTAACAGTCAAAATGCCTAAAGCCAATTTTCTCCACTTTATCATTTTGTTATTAATCATAGTTTAAATAATTCTTTTATTTTTTCAATTTTTTTTATTTTCTATCTCTAGTCATAGACGACGTTCCGATTTTATAAATACTTTAACAATTTTTAATTATTTATTTAATTCTTAAAAAGTATATTTAGGATGATGTCTTTTCTTTGAGAGATCAATCGGTCAAATTCTTTATCATCAATCATCATATTTTCCATAATAAGGGGTCTCACAGCGCTTGGAAATACCAACAGAGAAATCATGTTCAAGATAAACTGCATGGGTTCCATTTTTTCAATATTTCCCAGCTCCATTTCTTTTTCTATGTCTTTGTAGAAGTTTTTTAAGTCATCTTCATCCACATCTCTCTTATGACAACTTCCTTTGTTAATTTGTGAAACAATATAGGTTTCCAGATAAGGATATTGCAGACTGGTCTGTAAACTCTCATCAATAAACTGGGCAATTTTACTTTTAAAAAGCATATCAGATCTCATTATGACTTCTGATTTTTCTTTTTCCACTTTGTGCGCTTCATCAAAAACAATCTGTACCAGATTATCTCTTGACCGAAAATAGTAGTTAATCAGCGTTCTGTTAACACCTGCTTCGTCCGCAATCTCTTGAGTTGTAGCATCAAATTTCCCTTTAACAAAGAACAGATTCTTTGTAGTTTCTTTGATCAACTCTTGTGTTTGGTCTTTTTTTTCTTGTTTTGACATTTTTGTTAAACAATTTTGTGCAAATGTAAATCAATCAAATGTTTTGACAAAATTGTTAAACAAAAAAATTAAACTAAAATGATAAAATTCATATAAAATTAACATTACTTGTTTTATCAATACTTTTCTTAAGACAAGAATTACAATCTATCATAAACTTAAAAACAGTAACTTTGCAAAATCGATAAAATAGGTTTCCAAATAATATCAAATCCTAAAATGGGAATCTTAATCATTCATAACGCTTATTAAAATTTAATGGAACTAATACATCGTAACCTCTTAATCGGGATTCATGATTCTCTACAGGAAACATTTTTTGAAGACAGAAAATATGCTGACAAAGTCATAGAAAGACTTCTGAAATCTCACAGAAAATGGGGCAGCGAAGACAGAAAAGTTGTTTCTGAAATCTTCTATAATATCATCCGTTGGAAAAAACGTCTGGAATATTATATGGGCGAAGGTGTAAAACCTACAAACGTCTACAAAATGATTATTGCTTATCTTCTTTGGAGCAAAACGCATTATAAAAAGTTCGAAGAGTTTGACGGAATCAAAGTTGCGGATATCTTAACGAAACTGAAAAAAGGAACAGTTCCCACAAAAGCTATAGAATATTCGATTCCGGATTGGTTAGCCGAAACTCTTGAAAAAGAACTAGGCAAAAACTGGGAAAGAGAAATGCTGGCTCTTAATGAGCAAGCTCCGACTGTTTTGCGAACCAATTCTCTTAAAACAACACCAAGAGAACTGATTGCTGATTTGAATGACGAAAATGTTGAAGCTTTCACAATCAAGAATTATCCGGATGCTGTACAATTAGCTGAAAAGAAAAATGTGTTTTTAACTTCTGCCTTCAAAGATGGATTGTTCGAGGTTCAGGATGCAAGTTCTCAAAAAATTGGAGAATTATTAGATGTAAAAGAAGGAATGCGTGTTGTAGATGCTTGTGCTGGTGCTGGTGGAAAAACTCTGCACTTAGCAGCATTGATGAAAAACAAAGGTCAAATTATTGCCCTTGACATCTACGAATGGAAATTGGCAGAATTGAAAAGACGTGCGAAAAGAGCCGGAGCTCACAATATAGAAACCAGAGTGATTTCTGATAATAAAGTCATCAAAAGACTTCACGAAAAAGCGGACAGATTATTGATTGATGCACCTTGTTCTGGTCTTGGAGTTTTAAAAAGAAATCCTGATTCTAAATGGAAAATAGACCAAGATTTTATTGATAGGATCAAAGGTGAGCAGCAGCAAATCCTGCAGGATTATTCTAAGATTTTGAAAAAAGGCGGTCAAATGATTTATGCGACTTGCTCTATTCTGCCTTCAGAAAATAATGAGCAGGTAAAAACTTTTTTAAGCAATAATCCAGATTTTTCTTTGATTAAAGATGAAAAAATAATGCCTAGCGAAGGTTATGACGGATTTTATATGGCGCTTATCAAGCGTAATGGATAAAAAAATTCCTGGAATAATTGAATATTCGCAGGAATTAAAAACACAAATGATGAAAGGACAAAATTACGGTTTATTTTTTTAAAAAATCTTATCATTTGGTAAGAAAACAGAATTTTTTAAATTTTCAGCAAAAAAAAAGCGATTCAATTGAATCGCTTTTTCGTTTCTGACTAATGTAAACGACCACCCAATGCTTCATTACGAAGCTTTTCATTTTTTATTAGCAGATATAACTTATCTCATATTTTAGAATCATTCTAAAGTCAGATT
The DNA here is from genome assembly GCF_900141765.1 of Epilithonimonas zeae. NCBI lineage: Bacteria > Pseudomonadati > Bacteroidota > Flavobacteriia > Flavobacteriales > Weeksellaceae > Epilithonimonas > Epilithonimonas zeae. The sequence goes on from NZ_FSRK01000003.1 coordinate 88,821, forward strand.
TAATGATTAAATTTGCATTTCCAAAATTTATATAAATGTTTGAAACAGATATCATTATAATAGGTGCTGGTCCAACCGGACTTTTTACCGTTTTCGAAGCTGGATTATTGAAACTAAGATGCCATTTGATAGACGCTCTTCCACAACCAGGTGGACAATTGACAGAACTTTATCCTAAAAAACCAATCTTTGATATTCCAGGATTTCCAAGTGTTGATGCTGGTGTTTTAGTTGATAATTTGATGGAACAGATCAAGCAATTCGAGCCTCAATTTTCATTGGCACAAAAAGCAGTGAGCTATGAGAAAACAGAAGAAGGTGATTTCATCGTAACAACAAGCAGGGGCGTAAAAGTAAAAGGTAAAGCCATTGCGATTGCCGGAGGTTTGGGAAGTTTTGACCCTAGAAAACCAGAATTAGAAAACATCGATAAGTTTGAAGAAAAAGGGGTTGAATATTTCGTAAGAGAACCGGAAATGTTCCGTAACAAAAAAATCGTGATTGCCGGCGGGGGAGATTCTGCTTTGGATTGGTCCGTTTTCTTGGCAGATGTAGCTTCTTCAGTCACTTTGATTCACAGAAGAAATGAGTTCCGTGGCGCTTTGGATTCTGTAGAAAAAGTAACGGAGTTGAAACATCAGGGAAAAATCAACCTGATTACACCAGCAGAAGTTACAGGGTTGATTGGTGAAGAAACTTTATCTGCAATCGAAATCGAGAAAGCCGGAGAGAAATCAATTATCGAAACCGATTATTTGATTCCACTATTTGGATTGACGCCTAAATTGGGACCTTTATCAGATTGGGGATTAGAAATCGAGAAAAATGCCATCAAAGTAAATAATGCTTTAGATTACCAAACCAATGTTGAAGGGATCTATGCCATTGGCGACATCAATACTTATCCTGGAAAACTGAAGTTAATTCTTTGTGGCTTCCACGAAGCAACTTTGATGGTTCAAAGTGTTTACAACAGATTGAATCCAGGAAAAAAATTTGTTCTGAAATATACAACTGTAAGCGGTGTTGACGGTTTCGATGGAACCAGAAAAGAAGCTGAAAAAGCAGTTGTAAAATCTATTGATTAAAAACAAATATTAGATTTTAGAAGTTAGAGATTAGAATAAAATTTAATTTAATATTTAATAAAAAAAGGGAGTTTTTACAATTCTCTTTTTTTTGTGTAAAATCGAAAAATCTAACATATGACATCTTTTGTCTAAAATCTATCTCTTATCTTTGTAAAATGTCAGACGTTAATATTACAATCATAGACAGAAACGGCGTTTCTCACACAATTCCTGCACCAACAGATATGGCGATGAGCTTAATGGAAGTTGTCCGTGTGTACGAATTAGCTGAAGAAGGAACTATCGGAATCTGCGGCGGAATGGCGATGTGCGCCTCTTGCCAATGTTATGTTTTGAGTGAGGATATTCCTCTTCCGGAAATGTTACCGGATGAAGACGCAATGCTTGCAGAAGCTTTCAATGTAAAACCTAACAGCAGATTAGGTTGTCAAATTCCAGTAACTCCAGAATTGGAAGGACTAATTATTGAACTTGCTCCGGAATATTAAAATTTATAGAAATAAAAAAGCGAAAGTAGAAATTCTATTTTCGCTTTTTTTAATCTTTGATAGATGATTATTCTAAAATAAATTTCTTGGTAACAACCTTTCCTGACATAGTTTTGAAAACCGCTAAGTAAAAACCATTATTGATTTTATTCAAATCGATTTTCCCAAAAGAGAGAAGATTTTTAGATTCTAATAATTGTCTTCCGCTTGTATCAACAATTACTACAGATTCTACGATTTCTTTTCCTAATTGATAATTCAGAAATTTGTCTTTTACAAAAATATTAACCGAATTATTGGCAACATCAGAAACAGCCAATACAGAACCTTTTGCCGTTTCTATAATGAACTCCAAACCGAGTTTTGCAAATTTCGCAGCGTGTGTTGCACTGTTCCCCATATTAGACAATTTATCATTAGTAGTATGGATACTTGGATTGTATTGCGAAAAAGAAGCTTCGAAAGGAAAAGCCGCATCATAACCATTTTCTGCCCAACTAAAATGGTCAGAACAGCCATAGTTACAAATCGTATTTCCGTAAGTGAAAGCGTGCGTTCCAGTTTTGTTGTAATGCTCCATTAATTCAATCAAAAATAAATTGAGGTCATTACTGTTATATGGGTCGGTTGTTAAATAAACATCTTTCGTAGAACCTTTATAATTCGTCATATCAAACTGAACAAAAGAAACTACATTTTTATTATTACTTGCATAATCCTGAGCAATCTCGGACGAACCAACCAAACCGATTTCTTCTGCTGCAAACGCCATAAATTCAACCGTTTTTGATGGTTTATAATTGACGTCCAAAAGAACTCTAATCATTTCAGTAATAGTTGCAATTCCAGAAGCATCATCATCCGCTCCCGGCGCATTATTCACATTGTTAGTAATAGAATCCATATGCGCTCCAACAATGATAAAATCATTAGGCGCAGTTGTTCCATTGATTGTAAAAACCAAAGAAGGCATTGGCGTTCCAACATGATTTACAATTCTTACAGAAACATCTGTTCTTCCGGAAGTCGCAATCAAACCTTCCCATTTCGCTTTCAAATCCTGAACAGCCGTTTGAGCTTTTACCGTGCTGTGATGACGCGTGCCATAATTTTCCAAAACCTGAATATGAGCTTTGATATTATCAGCGCTTACTTTTGCAATAGCAGAATTTACAGCAGCATCTTGGTCAATCGTAAATGCTAAAATTTTATTCGATTTTTTGGCCTTGTTGATTGCTGATAACGCTTCTTCCTTCGAAGTTTTGTAAACATAACCAGGACCGTGTGTAATCACATTGTGATGAAGAAATTCAGCCGCTTTTTTAGTTAGGAAAACAGCAGATTGATGGCCTGTAGCACCAACTATTTCAATTTCTTCAGGGAATTTTTCCTTGAGTTCTTTTGCATTTTCTGAGTCTGTTGTAGCATAGAATTTATCCGACTGAGCAAAAGCCTGATTGAACAAAACAAGAGAAAATATAGAAAGTAATTTTAATTTCATAGATTATTAATTATTTAACTTTTATTTCTGTAAAAATAATCAATTTCCTTAATAAATTATGGAATTGATTATCATCCTGATTTAAATTAAATTTGAAACTGATTTTTGATGGAATCATTTTTGAATAATGACTGAAAAATAAAAAAATGAAAAAATCATTAATAAAATTAGCAATACCAGTTTCATTAGGTGTTTTAGGAATTTTCATTCTCAATTCTTGTTCTGCCGGAATCCCAGAAAAAGCTACAGCCATTCAAAATTTTGATTCTGAGAAATATCTTGGAAAATGGTATGAGATTGCAAGATTCGACTATAGATTTGAGAAAAATATGAATCAGGTGACAGCGACTTATTCTAAAAATGCAGATGGAACTATCAAAGTTGAAAACAAAGGTTACGATTACGTAAAGAACGAATGGAAACAAAGCACAGGTGAAGCTAAATTCGTCAATTCTGAGAACGAAGCTAGACTGAAAGTGTCTTTTTTCAAACCTTTTTGGGCGGGTTACAATGTGGTTGATTTGGATGATGATTACAAATATGCTTTGGTTGCAGGAAAGAATCTGGATTACTTGTGGATTCTGTCTCGCGAAAAAACGATTCCTGAAAATATCAAAACTCAATTTTTGGAAAAAGCAAGAGCTATTGGTTATGAAACTTCTCAATTGATTTGGGTGGAACAGAAGTAGGTGCGGGTTGCAAATTTGTTGTAAGGCGGAACAAAGCCGACTGAGCGTCAACAATAATATACAGCACAAAACAGTGTAAAGATGATCGGAACCTGAAACCTAATACACCTAAAAAAATCTTCGAATCACTCTTTTATTTTGTTATAATAATTGCTAACTTAGGGAAGCAAATTTTGATACAAACCAACTGATAAAATGGCATTTATAGACTATTATAAAATTCTTGGACTTGAAAAAAATGCGACTGCGGACGACATCAAAAAAGCCTACAGAAAGCTAGCGCGGAAATATCACCCGGATATGAATCCGACTGACAAGGAAGCCGAAAAAAAATTCAAGGAAATCAATGAAGCGAATGAGGTGCTAAGCAATCCGGAAAATCGCGCTAAGTACGACAAATATGGTGAACATTGGAAACATGGTGAGGAATATGAGCGTGCACAGCAACAGCAGAGACAGCAACAGCAATATTCCGGAAATTTTGCCGGCGGCGGATTTTCAGGAGCGGATTTTGGCGAAGGCGAAGATTTTTCAGATTTTTTCCAATCGATGTTCGGTGGCGGCGACCGTTTTGGTAGAAGCTCAAGAGGTAGTGCGAGCGGAAAATTTAAAGGTCAGGATGTTTCGGCAGAGTTGACACTTGGTTTGAAAGACGCAGCCAAAACACATCAGCAAATTTTCGACATTAATGGCAAAAAGGTACGCATAACGATTCCGTCCGGTGTCTACAACGGACAGCAAATCAAGCTTAAAGGTCACGGCAATCCCGGCGTTAATGGCGGTCCGAATGGCGACCTATATATCACATTCAACATTACGGAAGACAAAGATTTCAAACGGGAAGGCGATAATCTCAGAACTTCTCTAGATATTGATCTATACACAGCCGTTTTGGGTGGCGATGTCACGATACAAACACTTGACGGCTCTGTCAGTCTGAAAGTAAAACCAGAAACACAAAACGGCACAACCGTAAGACTGAAAGGCAAAGGTTTTCCGGTTTACAAAAAAGAAGGTGAATTTGGTGATTTATATGTTACTTACAATATAAAAATCCCGACCAATCTTACAGAAAAACAGAAAGAACTGTTTCAACAACTCAAAAATTCATAGCAATGAACGAAAGAATCTCCATAGAAGAAATCATACGTCTCTATAAAATTGATTATAGTTTTCTGGATCAGCTCATCGATTCGGAATTGCTGCATCCAGAGACAGAGAATAGTTTACGCTACATTATTTACGAGGAATTACCGCATCTGGAACGTTTTGCAAACTGGCATTACGATCTGGAAGTGAATCTGCCCGGAATCGAAATCATTCATAAACTTCTGAATCAAATGGAAGAGCTGAGAAATGAAAACCGAAAGCTACTACAGAATGTTACAAGATTCGAAACGTGGGAAGATGCAGATTTTTAGCCGATTTTCTTTTGTAAATTTGTGAGATGGAGTTATACGATGTTCTTATTGTTGGCGGTGGTCCAATTGGTCTAGCGAGCGCTTTGGAAGCAAAAAAAAATAAACTGAAATATATCGTTATCGAAAAAGGAACGGTGGCGAATAGTCTTTACAATTATCCGTTGTATATGACGTTTTTTTCAACAGCCGACCGATTGGAAATTGACGAAATCCCCTTCATTACAACCAAAGCGAAACCTGGCAGACAGGACGCTCTTGAATATTATCAGGGAATTGCACGAGCAAAAGGAATCAACATCCGACCTTATGAAAAGGTGATTAATATTCAGAAATCTACTTTTTTCCAAGTAGAAACCAGCAAGCAGATTTATTTTGCAAAGAATGTGATTATTGCGACTGGTTTTTATGATATTCCGAATATGATGAATATTCCTGGGGAAGATCTGCCGAAAGTAAGGCATTATTACACTGAACCTTATCCTTATGCTTTTCAGAATGTTGTGGTGATTGGTTCCAGCAATTCTTCTGTAGATGCAGCTTTGGAAATTTATAGAAAAGGAGGCAACGTAACGATGATTATCCGTAATCAGGAGATTTCTAAAAGTGTAAAATATTGGGTAAAGCCAGACATCGAAAACCGAATTAAAGAAGGAAGTATCAAAGCTTTTTTTGGTGCAGAACTTTTGGAAATCAAACCACATTCTGCAGTTTTCAAAACCAGTAAAGGAGAAATCAAGGAAATTGAAAATGATTTCGTTCTGGCAATGACAGGTTATCTACCCGACTTTGAATTCCTTAGAAATATTGGAATCAATTTGAAAGGCGATTGTCTTAATCCTCATTACGACAAAGAAACGATGGAAAGTAATGTGAAAGGAATTTATCTCGCTGGTGTAGTTTGCGGTGGAAAAGACACCCATCTTTGGTTTATAGAGAATTCCAGAATTCACGCAAAACAAATCGTTCAGGATATTGTTTCGAAGAATAATTAATTAAAGTTCATTAAATCTTTTACCAGAATTATTTTGGAATCGCTGATGTTTTGCCTCGCCAATCATCTGTCGGTTATAAATCGTAGTCATTCCGGAAAACAAGTAAGAAACCACACAAGCAATCGCTACATAAACACCACATTCTGCACCGAATAATTCTATTGCCATCACACTGCAAGCCAACGGTGTATTAGTCGCACCTGCGAAAACGGCCACAAATCCCATTCCTGCCAAAAGCGCAGTTGGAAGTGGGATAAAATAACTTAAAGCATTTCCCAAAGTTGCACCAATAAAAAACAATGGCGTTACCTCTCCACCTTTGAATCCAGATGCTAAAGTCACGATTGTAAAAATCATTTTCAATACAAAATCATAAGGCATTAATTGCTCTTGAAAAGAATTCTGAATCGTCGGAATTCCCAAACCAATGAATTTGGTAGTTCCCAAAAGCCAAACGCCAATAATTACGATGATTCCGCCAATAAAAGGTCTTAGTGGCGGATATTTGATTTTTGATTTGAAAAAAGCTCCAACTCTATGAATGGTTTTACTGAACAAAGCTGCACAAATCCCAAAACAGATTCCGGCAATCAAAGCATAAAAAATATTTTGAAAAGATAGTTCTGGAATAAGATTGATTTGATAATGCGTGTGATGTGTCTTCCATAATTTGGTCACCAAATCAGCAATAATCGAAGCTATAAAAGCAGGAAAAATAGCATTATACTTTAAACGCCCAATCAAAAAAACTTCCAACCCGAAAATTGCTCCTGCCAAAGGCGTCCCGAAAACAGAACCAAACCCAGCCGCTATTGCAGAAATAATTAAGATTTTTCTTTCTTCAGAAGTCAATCTTAAAAGTCTGGTAAATTGGTCTGCAATAGAACCCGCCATTTGGATTGCCGTTCCTTCACGTCCTGCAGAACCTCCAAACAAGTGCGTAATCATCGTTCCCAGATAAACCAAAGGCGCCATCCTGAAAGGAATAATTTCTTTTGGATTATGGATCGTATCAATCAAAAGATTATTTCCAGCCTCAACACTTTTGCCCATTTTATGATACATCAGACCTATGAAAAGTCCGGCTAAAGGAAGCAAAGCAATTATCCAAATATGTGTTTCACGAAAATTGGTTACCCAATCCAATGTTTGCAGAAAAAATGCAGATGCACTTCCTACCAAAGCTCCAATTAGCAAACTTATCAATAGCCATTTGCTGATATAAGGAAGAGAAGGATAATGTCTAAAGAAAACCTTTAGAATAATTAAACTTTTTCGACTGATTGATTTTTGTTGATTTTTTGACATACTTTTCCTGATAATAAAGATGAATCTTATTTTAATCAGGCGTCATCAGACTCGATGGTAACGAGACGGTTGGGCAAGGAAGAACACCATTTCCTTTTGTATCACAAATTTATAAATTATTTTCCAAACTACAATTTCTAGTTTAATTGGTATTCTTTTTGTAATTTATTGGGCGACAATTAAAAACTATGAACAGAAACACAATTTCCAAATTATTTCCTTTATTTATCGTTATTTCTTTGAGTTTGATCCAATGTAAAAAGGATGAAGCTATTTCTTCTACTGACTCAAAAAGCACATCCGCCACAGATATTGTGACTTCTGATGAGAAAAAAGAGGACAGTATAAAAGAAGAAGAAAAACCAAAAGTTCCAGATGTTGTTATCCCAAGAAAAGATTTTGGGTATTTCCCTTGGGTTTACAAAAACACAGATTCGGTTTCTCAGAAGAACAAAAAAGAATTTACTGGGAAAGCACTTTACACAATTTTGGCACTCAATCGATTGGATAGAGCCAATATTGGCGCAGCCGACACATTGGTTGTTCCAGCAAAAATTGAGGAAGATTTTCTTAGATATTCTCCGTTTCCGGGTCACGTTACGACTTTGGAAAACGTGAAAAAATTCGTTTTCTTTTCCTATCCGATTCAGGCTTTTGGCGTTTATGAATATGGAAACCTCATCAAATGGGGACCGACAAGTATGGGAAAAAAAGCTACTAAAACCAAAACCGGTTTGATGTTCGCCAACTGGAAAAAAGAAGTCGCCATCTCAACAGTTAGTGACGAGTGGAAACTTCGTTGGAACGTGAATGTAGCCAATTTTGATGGCATCGGCTGGCATCAGTACGCAATGCCTGGTTATCCGGCCTCGCACTCTTGCTTGCGTATGCTGGAAGAAGATGCAAAATGGATGTACACCTGGGTAGACACTTGGATTCTTAACAAAGGCGGAGCAACCACCAGAGCCAAAGGAACACCATTGATTGTCTATGGAGATTATCCTTGGGGACAGCGCAGACCTTGGAAAAAACTTTTGGAATCGCCGGAAGCCAACAATATTTCTGAGGACGAGATGAACCAAATCATCCAGCCACAATTGGCCGAAATTATGAAAGAGCAGGAGAATCGTGATACGGTTATTCAGCAGGTGGAACAAGAGAAAAAAGCAAAAGCAGATTCTTTGGCTTCAGCTAAAACGTTAGCTTCAAACAATATGAAATAATTTCAGGAGCTTAATCCCGCTATCCGCTCATACTCCTCGTTCCAGCGCTTGGCAACAACAAATCCTCCAACTCTCCCACTCCACTGCGGGGTAACCGCTACTATCGGGGCTATGGGATTCGACATAAAAACAAGATTTGTCAACAAATAGAAACCCGCTCAAAATAATTTGAGCGGGTTTATTTTTATCAGTTAAGTCAATATTTTAAATATTTCCAACCACAGTTTTTACTTGAGTAAATTCTTTAATAGCGTGTAGAGACAACTCTACTCCATAACCTGAAGATTTTGCACCACCAAAAGGCAATCGTGTATCAGAGCTTGTTGTTTTATTGATAGAAACCGTTCCGGATTCCAGATTATCGATGAAAAACTGAGCACGTTTCTTATCCTTAGTCCAAACCGAATTTCCTAATCCAAACGGAATATCATTCGCTAACCTTAAGATTTCTTCATCATTTTTTCCAATCATCAGAATTGCTAAAGGTCCAAATAATTCTTCCTGCAAAATTGGGTTTCCTTCTTTGACAGAGATAATTCCGGGACGAAACTCACTTTCCGAAATTCTTTCCAAAGCCAAAACTACTTCTGCTCCATTCTTCAAAGCTTTTTTATATTGATTTTCCAACTCATCCGCCAAATCAGGTCTTGCCATTTTGCTCAACTTAGTTTCCATTTTAAACGGATCAGCCGGTTGGAAAGAATTATATTCCTCTATAAATAAAGGCAGAAAATCCTTTTTAATTTTTTCGTGGACAATGAATCTTTTTGCAGCATTACAAATCTGTCCTGTGTTAGATAGTTTTGCAAGAGGCCCATCTTTCGCCGCTTTTTCAAAATCGGAATCTTCTAAGACAATAAATGCATCGCTTCCGCCTAACTCCAAAATTGATTTTTTGATATTTTTCCCAGCTAGAGAAGCTACCTCGCTTCCTGCTTTTTCACTTCCTGTGAGACTCACTCCTCTTACCAAAGGATTTTCCAGAATTTCTTTGATTTCGTTATGTCCTATTCTCAGATTTTGAAAAATATATTTTGGAAAACCAGCTTCTGCAAAAGCTGATTCGATTTCATCACCACTTCCGAAACAGATGGATGCGTGCTTTAAAACTACAACATTTCCAGCAAGAATCGCAGGAACAGCAAATCTCAAAACCTGCCAGAAAGGAAAATTCCAAGGCATTACACCGAGGATAATTCCCAACGCATCATAATGAACTTCGCTAACATTGAATTCGGTTTTGATGTGTTCAGGTTCCAGAATATTTTCTGCTTGAGCATAAAATTTTATCAATCCTGCACTTTTTTCGATTTCTGCTGTGGATTGTGAAATCGGCTTATGCATTTCTGTGGTGATGATTTTGGCGTATTTTTCTTTATTCTTTTCAAGAACTTCTGCGAGCTTCAAAAGTAACTTTTGACGATTATGGAATGGAACTTTTTTCCAATCCGAGAATGCTTTGTGCGCAGAATCAATATGTTTTGATAAATCCATTTCTACTTTCATTTTAATTGATTAGGGTTGCATTAATTGTACCAATTTTTGCGTTGCTAAATGTACAAAGTTGATTAGAATCTCAAAATCTATTTTGATATTTTATTTAAATTTTGTTATTAATTTTTATGAATAATGCAATGCAACTTGAGAACTAATTTTAAAACACAGAATTGCACGCGCCCCGACTTGAGCGGAAATCCTTTTTACGCAACGCAGTGGAGTGAAAAGATTGGGAGCGGAAGGCGGATAAAGGCGCCCCAATTATTATTTTAATGTTTTTTGCTGCTTCTGAAAAGCAGAACCGAGTTGAGAAAAATCAACAACAAATCCAATGTCACCCAAATACTGAGCTTGATATTGTCATACTTCAACTCTTCTATTTTCTCTGTGGCAATGGCGGAAAGCTTGAGACTGTGATTGATGTAATTTCTGACTTCAATGATTTGATCTTCGTTTTTGTTAGGAACAGCAACCTGAGAAAAGTAAACCAACTTGTTTTTTCCGATGTAACCAACGACCCAAAACTCATTGGATTTCTGCATATTAAGATATTCTATCCTGAAATATTCCGGACGAATTTGTCCAACGTGTTTGGAACTGAACTTCTGATTCTCATTCCCGTCCTGAACTCTGATGATATAAAAATCAACCGGTTGCGGCAGATAATTAATCACCTGAATGGCCAAAGAATTTTCCAAAAACTGCGACAAACTCCTTTCTACAAACCAAAATGTAAAATAGGCAGCAGCAGAAATGGTAATAACCGTTCTGGTAATTTTGTTCCACAAACTCCATTTCCCTGAACGAAAACCGGACAGAAACAGAGCGATTATCAGAAAAATGAGGATTAAAATGATTATCATTAAAACAAAGATAGCGGTTTATCCTTAATTAGAAAGTGACATTCCATTCTTTGTAGAACTCGTCAAGGAACTGAAGCATAAATTGATGCCTGTGTTCAGCAATTTCTTTAGCTGTTTCTGTATTGAGTAAATCTTTCAGAAGCAACAATTTCTCATAAAAATGATTGATTGTAGTTCCATTGGACTTCTTATATTCTTCTTTAGATTGATTGAGTTTTGGTTCGATATCCGGATGATACATCAAATTATTTTTATAACCGCCAAAGTTGAAAGTTCGCGCAATTCCAATTGCTCCGATTGCGTCCAGTCTATCCGCATCCTGAACTATTTTCAGCTCCAAAGGTAAATTTTCAGGCGCATCATTTCGGTTTTTAAACGACATATTTTCGATGATGAAAATGACTTTTTCAATTATTTCAGAATCTACTTTTTGTTTGGTTAGAAATTTATTCACAATTTTTGAAGCAATCGTTTCATCGCCGTTGTGGAATTTTGGATCAGCAATATCGTGCAACAACGCAGCTAACTCTATAACCAATTTATCACCACCTTCTTTTTCCTGAATTTTCAGGCTCAGTTTCCAAACACGTTCGATGTGAAACCAATCGTGACCGGATTCTGTTCCTTCTAATTTTTCTTTAACGAGTTCTATTGTTCTGTTAATCAATTCCATTAATTCAGTTCTTTTAAAATAATATTCCAGAGCTTTTTGTTATAGCTTCTGAAAAAATTAATATGTCCAATTTCTCCCTTTTCCGATTCTGAAGTTTTGATAATTCGGTAAGTTGGTTTCAGATTGGGGTAAGTATTTTGCAATAAAGATTTTACACCTTTTTCCGTGAGCCAAACGTCATCTTCTGCTCGAATAACGAAAACTTTCTGAGTCAAATTTCGGGAAAAATCATCGACTTTTTCTAATAATTTGTTGGTAGATTTTTTATTTAGAATTAAAGTTCGCCAATCGAAAGCACTTGCGGAAGGAAGACTTTCTCCCAAACCGAACCAATTCGCCGGAAAATAACCTAAAATTTTGGTAGATAAAGGTTGGACAATTCCGAAACCCAGATAAGCTTCAATTTTTGTTTTAAATTTCAAATTTCCGACAAACGCATTCTGAGTTCCAACAAAGGCAAATTCCTTAAACATCTCAGAATCCGGATTCATTCCTAAAATCAGGGCACCAACAGAATGTCCAAGGCAAAACTTTTGATGATTTGGAAAATTAGCTTTGATATAATCTGTAACAGCTTTATAATCTCTGGTTCCCCAGGTTCTCATCGAAGCTTCAAAACCTTTCATTTTATCAGGCTTCGATTGTCCAATCCCCCTGTAATCATAAGTCATAACTGTAAATCCTTGCTCCGAAAAAAATTGAGCAAAAGAAAAATAAATCTGCTGCTTAACGCCAGTTGCAGAATTAATCAACAATAATTTTTCATTGGAATGTTCGGGCTCAAAAAGATGTGCAGATAAACTGTAATTATCCTCAGTTAAAATATTAATACTTTGCATTAAAAATGATTTAAGAGAATCACTTTATAAAAGTAAAAAATTCGGTCCGTTGAAAATTATTTTTCGATATGCTGAAAATATTAATTTTGAAGGTCGTCCAAATATGGCAAACCTTTTTGAGAACCTCTGTAATCGGCAGCTTTCAAAGCCACTTGATTTCCAAAAATAACGCAATCTTCAATAGAATTACCGTGGAGTAAAGCAATAGAAAAACCGGATGTAAACGCATCGCCTAATCCCATACTGTGTGCATCGGTCTGAGGATTATTTCGGAAATATTTCATCTCAGAACCATCGAAGAAACTTGTACTGTTGGCGCCGTCTCTTACAAATAATTTGTTTGGCAAATGTTTGATAATATCTTCGTGATTGCCTTCTCCAAAAATCGTTTCCAAATCTGTACTCTTCGCCACGATAAAAGAAGCGTAATCTATAATATCATCTGAAAGTCTGCTCGCCGGAGCTGCATAAATTCCTATTTTCTTGCCAAGGCTTTTCGCTTTTTTAAAAAGATATTCGACAGTTTTTGACGGAATCTCCAACTGAGTCAGAATCAAATCTGCAGTCAATAAGAATTTTTCTGCTTCATCTATATCCGATGGAGAAAGATTGTAATTGGCTGCCGGAACTACCGTGATCGCATTTCCTTCGTCAGAAGCATTCACATAGGCTGTGCCGGTTTCCTCTTCTTCGTCTTCAAAAACATAAGCTACGTTTACATCTTCATCATTCAGATTTCTCAAAACCTGCTGCCCATACGGATCCATCCCAATCCTGCTAACCAAAGAAGTCTGAGCGCCCAAACGTGACGTTGCAATCGCCTGATTGGCGCCTTTCCCTCCCAAAAAACTTCTCAGATTTTGAGCCAGAACCGTGTTATTTGCCGTAGGAATTTTAGAAGTTTTCAGAACAATATCTATTGATGAGCTTCCAACAACTACTATTTGAGGTTTTGTATTTCTAAGTTTCATTTGCTAACATTCATTGTTTTCAAAGATTTGATGAAATCTTATAGTTACAATTTCATCGGAAGCTAATGTAATCAATTAATCGTTTCCTATTTCTATAAATTCGGAAATTAATTTAACTGGCTGATTATCTTTAGAATAACCTATATACGTTGCATAAAATCCTTCACCATAACCAGTTTCGAATGCAACAATATTTTCCGGTTTGTTATCATAAGGTTTGAGAACTGCGAACTGGTCGATTGCTCCGTTTTCATCAAAGAAATGAGAATGGAAAAACTCTTCATAGATCCCCATAAAGTCAGCTCCTTTTTTGTGAAAAAGGTCTTGCTCTAAAGCATTCAGAGAAATTTGAGCTTCCTTATCCATAAAAGTCCCCATTCCGGACTCTACAAGATAACCGTAGATTTCTTCTTCTTTCAGATCATTAATATTTTGATTATCACAAAGAGCCAAAGACCAATTTTCAGCCAATTGATTTTTATCAAAAACTATTTCTGCATAAGCAATACAGTTGGATTCTCTTTCTTTATGAACCAAAACCTGAAAATCTCCTTTCGGAAATTCCTGATTGAAAGCTGAATGATCGGGCGAAATCAAAGCATCACTGGCTACAATTTTTCCTGATGAAATGTGAATTTTCCCAACTTCGTAGGTTTCCAACAATGGATTTTCTACGAAGTCTCGGGAGAATAATTTTTTAATATTTTCTATGTGAGTCATTACAAACTTTTCAGTTTTTCTTCAAGAAGCGCAATTTTATCCTGAGCATCTTTTTGTTTTTTACGCTCGATCTCTACCACTTCTGGTTTGGCGTTCGCAACAAATTTTTCATTCGATAATTTCTTATCAACAGAGATCAAGAAACCTTTCAGATATTTTATTTCTTCTTCGGTTTTTTCTTTTTCTTCGCCCAAATCAAGATTTTCACTTAGCGGAATAGAGAATTCATTCGCTCCAACTAAGAATGTAAAACTTGGTTTATCCGTTTTTTGATTGAAATTAATTTCTGAAATATTGGCCAATTTCTGAATCACCTCAGCATTTGCCAATTCAGAAACATTCGTGAAAACCTCTACGGTTTCTCTTGGCGAAATTCCTTTGGACTGACGGTAGTTTCTAACACCAGAAATCACTTCTTTAGTAAAATCAAAATCCTTAATTTTATTTTCATTATAAGGTTCTGATTTTTTGTGTTGTGCAATTACTAAAGCTTCAGAAATACTTCTTTCGGAGATATTCTGCCAAAGTTCTTCTGATAAGAAAGGCATGAATGGATGCAACAATTTCATCAATTCCTCAAAATAAGCAATTGTTTTTTGATAAACTTCTTCACTGATTGCTTCTCCGAAATTTGGTTTGATTGCTTCCAAATACCACGCACAGAAGTCGTCCCAAATCAGTTTATAAACCAAGTGCAAAGCATCCGAAATTCTGAATTTTGAGAATTGGTCTTCAATTTCGCCAATAGTTTTGTTCAACTGTTCTCCAAACCAATTGATTGTCTGTGTATCCGATTCTTTAGCTTTGATATTTTCGTCACGTTTCCAACCTTGAATTAATTTGTAAGCATTCCAGATTTTTGTAGCAAAGTTTCTTCCTTGCAACATCAAGTCTTCATCAAACAAAAGATCATTTCCGGCTGCGGAACTCAACAAACTTCCGACTCTTACACCGTCAGCTCCATATTTTTCAATCAGATCAATTGGGTCTGGTGAATTTCCTAACTGTTTAGACATTTTTCGTCTTTGCTTATCTCTTACGATTCCTGTAAAATAAACATTTTTGAACGGAACATCTTTTCTATATTCCAATCCAGCCATAATCATTCTGGCCACCCAGAAGAAAATAATATCCGGGCCGGTTACCAAATCTGAAGTTGGATAATAATAATTGATGTCTTTATTTTCTGGATCCAAAATACCTTCGAAAACCGATATTGGCCACAACCACGATGAGAACCAAGTATCCAATGCGTCTTCGTCTTGTTTTAAATTCTCAATTGTTAGTGCTGGATTATTAGTTTTTTCTTTTGCTAAAACCAAAGCATCTTCGATATTTTCAGCAACTACAAAGTCATTTTCGCCAGCTCCAAAATAAAAAGCCGGAATCTGCTGTCCCCACCAAAGCTGACGTGAAATGTTCCAATCGTGAACATTCTCCATCCAATGACGGTAGGTATT
Source organism: Epilithonimonas zeae (assembly GCF_900141765.1). NCBI lineage: Bacteria > Pseudomonadati > Bacteroidota > Flavobacteriia > Flavobacteriales > Weeksellaceae > Epilithonimonas > Epilithonimonas zeae. The sequence goes on from NZ_FSRK01000003.1 coordinate 104,557, forward strand.
TTTGAATTTCTCAGGATGGAATTTGATTGTATCATCCATTACAACATCCAAAGCAGGTTTTGACATTTGTGACATTTTCAAAAACCACTGAACAGAAATTTTCGGTTCTATAACGGCACCTGTTCTTTCAGATGTTCCAACTTTATTCACATAATCTTCCGCTTTCAGAAGAAGATCATTTTTTTCTAATTCTTTAGCAATTTCTTTTCTTACCGTGAATCTTCCCATTCCCTGATAATGCATTCCGTGTTCGTTAAGAACTGCGTCATTATCCATAGAATCGATGATTGGCAAATTGTGTCTTTGCCCGATTTCGTAATCATTGATATCGTGAGCCGGCGTAATTTTCAAAGCTCCAGTTCCGAATTCGATATCAACATAATCATCCTCGATAATTGGAATTACACGATTTACGATTGGAACAATTACGTTCTTACCTTTAAGATGTTGATATCTTTCGTCATTTGGATTTACACAAACTGCAACATCACCAAAAATAGTTTCCGGACGAGTTGTTGCAACGGTTAAGAAATCTTCTGAACCTTCGATTTTATATTTTAGATAGAACAGTTTTCCATTTTGTTCTTTGAAAATTACCTCTTCGTCAGAAATATTAGTTTGAGCCTCTGGATCCCAGTTAATGACTTTATAACCACGATAAATTAATCCTTTATTATAAAGATCAACAAAAACCTTGATTACAGATTTGGACAAATTATCTTCCAAAGTAAATCTGGTTCTGTCCCAATCGCAAGAACAGCCTAATTTCTTCAATTGCTCGAGAATTGTTCCTCCGTATTTATCAGTCCATTCCCAAGCGTGCTTCAGGAATTCTTCTCTTGTAATATCTTTTTTATTGATGCCTTCAGCTTTCAGTTTCGCTACAACTTTTGCTTCTGTTGCGATAGAAGCGTGATCCGTTCCCGGAACCCAACAAGCATTGAAACCTTGCATTCTTGCTCTTCTGACCAATACATCCTGAATTGTGTTGTTCAACATGTGCCCCATATGAAGAATCCCGGTCACGTTTGGTGGTGGAATTACAATCGTATAAGGAGGTCTGTCATCTGGCTCTGAGTGGAAAAATTTATTTTCTAACCAGAAGTCATACCATTTTTGTTCAGTTTCCTGTGGATTGTATTTGTCAGCAATCTGCATTTTAAAAATATTTTTAAGCTTGTAATTTGCAAAAATAAGACAATGTAAAAAAATTAACAGCACATATTCAAATTATTTATAACTTTGTTATTCAAAAATTTAATTATTTAAAACAAAAAAATATGAAAAAGATTCTTGCAGGATTATTTATGACAGGAGCTATCGCTTTTGCATCTGCTCAAACAATCTCATTTGATAAAACAACTTTTGACTACGGAAACGTGAAAGCTGGATCAGATGGTCACAGATTTTTCACTGTAAAAAATACAGGAGACAAACCTCTTATTCTAAGCGAAGTAAAACCTTCTTGCGGATGTACAACGCCAGAGTGGAGCAAAGATCCAATCTTGCCAGGGAAATCTGCTCAAATCAAAGTTGGATATAATACAGGTATCAAAGGGCCTTTCAACAAATTGATCGAAGTTTATTCTAATGACCCTGCAAACAACAGATCCGTTCTATACATCAAAGGAAATGTAGAAGATTTGCAAGGTGTAAACCAAGAAGCTAAATTAGTTGCTGCACCTAGTACTGTAACAGCTACTGCAAAAGCTGAGTCTGTACCAGCAAGAACTAATGCAAAAAAAGTAGCAAAAAAAATAGAAACTACTGCTAAATAATAAAATTTACAAATTTTATAAAACCGCTTCGTTTTTTAACGAGGCGGTTTTTTTATCTTTACAATAAATCAATTTTTATGGATTACAATTTTTCAGACGATTTTTTGATCAAAGAAAATTCAAAATTCGAAATCAAAAAACATAATACAAGCTATAAAGGAAAAATCAGTAAAGACGAAGCAAAAGAACTTCTCGAAATTGAAAAAGAAAAACTTCGTTTGTTGCAGGAAAAATTATACGCAGACGGAAGTCAATCTTTGCTAATTGTTCTTCAAGCGATGGATGCGGCAGGAAAAGACAGTTTGATAGAACATGTTTTCGGTGGTGTGAATCCGCAAGGTTGTGAAGTAACAAGTTTCAAAGGTCCAAGTTCAAAAGAATATTCTCACGATTTTATTTGGCGCCATTATCTAGCACTTCCGGCAAAAGGAAAAATCGGAATTTTTAACCGTTCTCATTACGAAAGTGTTTTGGTTTGTAAGGTTCATCCAGAATATAACCTCAGTGAAAAAGTATGGACAGATGTAAAACAATTTGATAAAAAATTCTGGGAAAACCGCTATGAAAGTATCCGAAATTTTGAAAAGCATTTGGCAAATAACGGAACCAAAATTGTCAAAATTTTCCTGAATGTTTCTAAAGAAGAACAAAAGCAACGTTTCCTTGACAGAATCGATGAGGATGATAAAAATTGGAAATTCTCTGCTGCCGATATTACCGAACGTGGATTTTGGGAAGATTATCAGAAAGCTTATGAGGAAGCTATCGATGAAACCTCAACAGATTCTGCGCCCTGGTTTGTGATTCCGGCTGACCAGAAATGGTTTTCGAGAGTTGCTGCTATTCAAATCATCATTGATGCGATGGAAGAAATGAATTTAAAATTCCCGGAAGTTTCTGAAAAAGATAAAAACGAATTAGCTGAGTCAAAAACAAAACTGGAAAGTGAAAAATAAATTACGGAAAACCTCAATTTTATAAACGAAAGTTATTTTAAAATTGTGAAAAATAACGAAGCTTAAAATGGAGATTATTTATGTATTTGTTGGAGGATTCGTCGGAGGAATTATTGTTTTTCTTTTGATGAAATCTATGTCTGTGAGTAAAAAAACAGTTGAAACTCTGAATGAACAATTGATCCGTTCACAGGAGAATGAGAATCATTATCAACAGAAAATTGATGAATTAAAATTTTCAAATTCTGATTTAACTAAAGAAATTTCCATCATCCAAAGAAGTAAAGAGGAATTACTTTTTACCAACGCAGAACTGAATGCGCATTATAAAAACCTGCAAGACCACCTTGAAAATCAAAAGGATGAATTTCTAAAAATTCAGGAAACCACTCGTCTACAATTTGAGAAAACTGCTAATCAGATTTTGGAAGAAAAGTCTGAGAAATTCACGCAACTTAATCAAAATCAGCTAAAAACTATTCTCGAGCCTTTTCAGGAAAAAATCAATGAACTGAAAAATACAGTGAATGAGACTTACGATAAGGAAGCAAAAGAGCGTTTTTCTCTTGGTGAGAAAGTTCGTGAACTGAAAGACCTCAACCAACAGATTTCTGAAGATGCCAAACAATTAACCAGAGCTTTGAAAGGTGAAAGCAAAACGCAGGGAAATTGGGGCGAAATGATTCTGGAAAGTATTTTGGAGAAATCAGGACTTAGAAAAAATCAGGAATACTTCTTAGAACACGAGTTGAAAGACGAAAATAATAAAGCTATTTTTTCCGAATTTTCCGGCAAGAAAATGCGTCCGGATGCTGTTGTAAAATATCCTGATAATAGAAATGTCATTATCGATAGCAAAGTTTCTCTCACAGCATTTGTTGAAATGACGGATGAAACTAATCCTGAACTTTTCACTCAAAAACAAAATCTACATCTTCAATCTGTGAAAAATCACATCAATCAATTGAGTCAGAAAGCTTATGATGATTTTGATAAAAGTCTGGATTTTGTGATGATGTTCATCCCGAGTGAAGCAGCTTACATTGCGGCTTTGCAGGCTGAACCAAACCTTTGGAATTTTGCTTACGACAAAAGAATCCTTTTATTAAGTCCGACTAATTTGATTACTTCTCTCAAGTTGATTCAGGATCTTTGGAAACGCGAACATCAAAATAGAAATGCAATGGAAATTGCGGAAAGAGGAGCGAAATTGTATGATAAATTCGTTGGGTTTGTTGATAATCTGGAACGTATTGGAAAGAATATAGACCAAGCAAAGAATTCATACAATGATGCTTTCAAACAGTTGAGTTCGGGAAATGATAATTTGATTGTTCAAACTCAGAAGTTGAAAAATTTGGGGATTAAGAACAAAAAAAATCTTCCTCAGGGTTTGGGTGAGGAAGATTTGTAGATTAGCGATATGGCTCGTTTATTTCGTCAATTGTGGCTCTTAATTCACCAATTGTAAATTTTTCCGAATCACATTTGATTTCTGGAATCTGGTGTTGTTTTAGAAAATCGTTTAAATCTCCACAATCTCTCAGTATATTGAACTCTTTATTATCAAGATCTAGAACAATTCCTTTTATATTTCCATTCATCAAATAAGTCATCGGACTTAAGTTCCCCAATAATGCTTTTGACCACATACCTCTCATATTTTCTTCAAAATAAATAAATCGCCCATAACTTGTAACCTTGCAAAATCGGGAATATTGATCCGGATCATATCCTTTATCTTTCTTATTAGTATATTTTCTATAAGTCTGAAAATACATCTCCCCATTATGAGAAACTGCTAAGGGGATTCTAATTTTTTTATCTTTTTGTTTGAAGTAAAAAAATACTTTATCTGGAGATTCAGAAGAATCTTTTACATCAGATGGTTTAAAGTAAACTTCATCTGTCGAGGTTAGTTTTTTATTCAAGACGTCCTCCAATGTTTCATAGACACCTTCCGGAAAATCTCCTTGCTTTATAGATAGATATTGTTTTTCCTGACCCATTCCTAGATTAAAAATTAGAAAAAAGAATGGTAGAATAATTAGTTTCATATGTTATTAATTTAAGTTTATAAAATGACTAAAGATATAATTTATCTCAGCAATGCTAAGAAGCTATTTTTTTACTGATTCAAAAGCTTTGCAACTTCTGGTGCAGCGTAAGTAAAAATCATATCTGCTCCGGCACGTTTGATGCTGGTTAAACTTTCTATCAGTACTTTATCGTTATCCAACCAACCATTCTGTGCAGCAGCTTTCAACATTGCATATTCTCCACTTACCTGATAAACTGCAATGGGTTGCGTGATGAGTTCACGGATTTTGGAAACTATATCCAGATACGGCATTCCGGGCTTTATCATAATAATATCTGCTCCCTCTTCTACGTCTCTCAAAGCTTCATCGATAGCTTCGCGGGAATTATGAAAATCCATTTGGTAAGTTTTTTTGTCAGCTGGAATTTCCTGAGCATCCACCGGCGCACTATCTAAGGCACTTCTGAAAGGTCCATAAAAAGCACTTGCATATTTGGCCGCATAAGATAAAATCCCGACATCCGTAAATCCGTTCTCCTCCAAACCTTCTCGCATTGCCAAAACACGACCATCCATCATATCACTTGGTGCCAAAATGTCAGCTCCGGCTTCTGCCAAAGAAATTCCCATTTTTACAAGTGCCTCTACTGTAGAATCGTTGTCGATTTTGCCATTTTTTATAATTCCGTCGTGGCCATAAATAGAATAAGGATCCAATGCTACATCCGGAATTATTACAACTCCGGGAACTGCATCTTTGATAGCTTTTATGGTATTTTGCATTAGCCCGTTTGGATTCCAAGACTCTTTTCCTGTATTGTCTTTTAGAGCATCGGAAACCTTCATATAAAGATTGACCGCTTTTATTCCCAAATCATAATTTTCTTTAACAGTTTGCACTGTTAAATCTAAACTTTGCCTAAAAACGCCTGGCATTGAGGAAATGGCTTCTTTTTTGTTATTACCCTCCATAACAAACATAGGCAACACCAAATCGTTTGTTGTAAGGGTTGTTTCACGAACAAGACTTCTTATGGAATCGTTGGTTCTTAGTCTTCTGTTTCTTGAAATCATCTTGATAAAAATTATTTATGCAAATTTACTTATACTTTTACGGATAGGCTATTGCATATGAAAATTATTTAAAATATATTTGTTGTAATTGTTTAAGTACAGACTAAAGCGAATGAAAAAATTTCTATTCTTTATTATATTTACGGTAGTTTCAGTTGGATTTTCGGGAGAAATGAAGGCGCAATCTACACGTGCATTTGAAGGACAAAAGACCGACGATGGTGTTTTGGTTGCCTTCCCTAATCCTACTAAGGATGTTTTGGTTCTAAAATCAAAGGATAATTCGGCGAAAATAAAAACAGTAACTTTTTTCTCTATTTTGGGAGTTCAGGTTGCTGAATATGTTATTAATAACAATAATGCAGAACTGAGATTGGACAAACTTCGTCCAGGTAAATATCTGATGAGATATGTATTGGATGACAATACTCAGAAAATCACTCAGATTATCAAACAGTAAATTTAATTTTTAAAATATATTGCCGGTTTTTTAGCCGGCATTTTTTATTTCACCTCTCAGTTGCGTAAATTTGCCTTAACCAAGAAAATTAAATTATGAGAAAATTAATTACTTTAGTTTTTATCATTTTGTACCAGATTATCAACTGTCAATACAGGAATTCTTTATACGATAATAATCAGTTGAATGTTTCTCTGAGAGGCGGTTTGGATTTTCCTTCTTATGATAATCAAACCAAATTTATCGATTATAAATACAATCTAAATCTTGGAACTTCTGTTGACTATTATTTCAACTGGATTGGATTAGGAATTGATTTCGATTATCTTAAAAATACCCCTAAAAACACTTACCCAACAGAAAATTTATACAACGGAACTATTCCACTTTCTAATATCAATTTAACTGAAAATAAAGTTGAACGATTGTTTCTTGGAGTTGGCCCCAACTTCCGGTATGTAATTAATGATAATCTGAGTTTAGCTTTCAAATTAAAAGGTGGAATTTCCAATATCAAAGGTGGTGAAACCTCATTAACAGCAAACAATTACAATCTTAATTTTCACAATGGGTACAATGGAAAAAATATCCTAACCGGAAAAGGACAGATTGAATTGAATTGGTTTTTCTCAGAATATGTTGGGGTGAATGTCGGCGGTTATTATATTCAGCATTTTAATGCTAATGACCAAGTTAAGAACAATTCTGTTGCGGGATACACTCCTTTCTCGGAAAACAATAATCAATACCACATCAATCCTTCGAATGTTGAAATCAGAAATAACAGTTTTGAACACGAGATTCATTCTGCAGGAGTTTTTGCCGGACTGACTTTTAGAATTCCAACTGTTGGTTCTGAACCCAATTATGGATTATCGGTTATTGCCCGAGATAAAGAAACGGGATTAATTCTCCCCGATACATTCGTAGAACTTTTTAAAAATGGGAAACGAGTTTATTTTGCAAGAACCAATTCGCAGGGTGTGGCTTTCTTTAAAAATATCAAACCAGATAACTATGAAATCAAAGGAAATCTTTATAACATTGATCTAATCTCCAATAAAGCTGACAAAGATGAATTCGTAAGGAACTCGACAATCAAGAAAGAGATATCAACCGATGCTGAAATGTTCTTTGTGAAAGGTCAAGTGAATATTTGCAATTCTAAAAACCCTTTGCGAGATGTAACTGTCGTTATAAAAAACAATGAAACTGAAATCTATCACGAAATAAAAACAGATGTTGATGGAAAATTCTATTTCAAAGCAGATAAGAATTCGACTTATAATATTTATGGTAAAAAAGGAAATTATTTTTCCCAAACAGAAACTGTCACTTCTAAAAAAGTAGATAGAAGCAATACACTTTTCCTAAATCTTCAGGTTTGTATGGAAGAAACAACTTGTGGAAAGCCAATTAATCTAAAGAATATCCATTATGATTTGGATAAATATTTTATCCATGAAGATGCAAAAGCTGAGCTTAACAAATTGGTTCAGTTTATGAAAGATAATCCAAAAATCAATGTTGAATTATCTTCCCATACAGACTCGCGAGCTTCTGATGATTATAATAAGACGCTTTCTCAGAATCGTGCCAATGCAGCAGTAGATTATCTGGTTTCGAAAGGAATTAATAAATCGCGATTAAAACCAATTGGCTACGGAGAAACAAAACTTCTTAATAAATGTAGTAATGGTATAGATTGTGCAGAATCGCAGCATCAGTTAAACAGAAGAACAGAGATGAAGGTTATTTGTCCTTGATGATAAACCATTTTTTGTAAATGAAAAAACCAATTACAGCGCCAAAAGTATTAAGGATAACATCATCTACATCTGCATAACCCTTTTTGAAATAATATTGAGAAAACTCGACAATGTTAATTATTAGAAAAAATGATAAGAGTAACCATTTAAATTGATTTAGTCTTGGATAAATAATACCTAGAAAACCATATGGAATAAATAAAATAATGTTTCCTAAAATATTTTTTATAGCTTCTATTTTATCAAATTTGATCACATTCGTAGAATACTCATTAATGGTTTCAAATGGAACAGTTTTTATCTCAAAAAGAATGGTTGGAGAATAACGAAAAGATGCAAAAAACAGGAGATATAAAATCCAAACCGTATAAACATTAATAAAAACAGGATAATACCTATTAACAAACAACCTCATTAAAATAAATTTGACCCTAAAATTATTGAAAAAAAAATGAAAACAAGTACAATAAAAGCTTTCGGAACACAAGCTGCAGAAAATGATCTGGAATTATTAACCATAGAAAGGAGAGAAGTTCAGCCAAAAGACATAGAAATTGACATCTATTATTGTGGCGTTTGCCATTCGGATCTTCATACGGCGAGAAACGATTGGGGCGGAACGGTTTATCCTGCAGTTCCCGGTCACGAGATTGTTGGAAAAGTATTGCAAGTCGGAAGTGATGTTACAAAATTCAAAATCGGGGATCTTGTTGCCGTAGGATGTATGGTGGATTCTTGCAGAACTTGCCATAGCTGCGAACAGGATTTGGAACAATTCTGTGAAAAAGGATTTACGGGAACTTACAATGGAAAAGATAAATACTTCGAAGAAACCAGAACATTCGGGGGTTATTCTGAGTCTGTGGTTGTTGATGAACATTTTGTTTTAAGACTTCCTGAGAATCTGGATATGGCTGCTGCCGCACCGCTACTTTGTGCAGGGATTACGACTTGGTCTCCTCTTAAACACTGGAACGTGACAGAAAATTCTAAAGTTGCAGTTGTTGGCTTGGGCGGTTTGGGGCATATGGCAATCAAATTAGCAAAAGGTTTGGGTGCAGAAGTTACTCTATTCTCCAGAACTCCGGGGAAAACAGAAGATGCTAAAGCACTTGGAACAGACCACGTTGTTATTTCTACAGACGAAGAGCAGATGAAATCCGTTTTCAATAAGTTTGATTTGATTATCGATACTGTTCCTTATGAGCACGATATCAACCCTTATATGCAGACTTTGGCTGTCAACGGAACTTTAGTTCTAGTTGGCTTCATTGGTGAATTTGAGAATGATGCTGTAAGTACAAGACCTATGATCTACAAAAGACGTTCTGTAGCTGGCTCATTAATTGGAGGAATCAAAGAAACTCAGGAGATGCTGGATTTCTGTGGCGAAAAGAACATTGTTTCTGAAATCGAGATCATCAATATCCAGGACATCAATGATGCTTACGAAAGAATGCTGAAGAGTGATGTGAAATACCGATTTGTCATCGATATGAAGAGTTTGAAGAATTAATATTAATTCCATTCAAATAAAAAAGAGAGGATGTCTATTGGTGTTCTCTCTTTTTTTAGAGATTTATCTGGTTAAAATTTAGAAAAGATCAAAGCCTCTTTTGAAAAACCTCCGTATGTTTTCCACAAAAGACACGTGTGTTTTAGTTAAAAGACACGTGTGTTTTAATGAAAAGGCACGTGTGTTTTAAGGTGCCTCTGCAAATGCCCTATCCATAAGACTTGCGGAAGGTCATTTTTTGACTTGGAATAGATGTAAAAAGTCTACTTTTTTGACTTCAAAATAGGTTTAAGAACCTTCAGTTTTCCATCAATCTTCTCATCTATTTTCAATCCTAAAACTTCAGCGGCCAAAGGATAAACATTAATATTCTCAAACTCATCAATTACCAAATCATTCTTGAACGCTGGTCCCCAAGCGAAGAAAGTGGCTTTCATTTCAGGAACAACTCGTGGGTCGTATCCGTGCTTTCCGACTGATATTCTTTTTCCTTTTTCTAAGAATATTTTAGGCGCTTTTGGAATTAATATAATCTGTCCGATTCTCCCATATTTATCATCTTTGGTTGCGAAATGAAGGTATTTCGGTAACTTCTTATCCAGATAAACTTCATAATTATCAGCTTTATTAGCTTTTAATTCCTTATAAACAGCTTTGATTTCATTAGGATTTTTAACATAAATTCTTAGCAAAGTATAAGAATTATAATAATCAAATCTGTTTGTATCCAATAAAACAGAAGGAATCTCAAGTGGATCATTTCCATCTACCTTTATCATACCGTGATCTGAAACAAAAATAAAGTTGACATTTTTCAATCCTAAATCATTAACTTTTTGGACCAATTCTCCAATAGCATTATCAATCAAATGAACAGCAGATTCAGTTTCCTTTGTTTCTGGTCCGTAATGATGTCCTGCACCATCCACTTCAGGAAAATATAATGAGATAAAATGCGGACGTTTCTCTTCCGGAAGCTTCAACCAATTAATCACTTTATTGACTTTTTCAGATGGCGAAAATTTCTCGTGATAAGGATAATAGTAAGTTGGTCTAATTCCGCCTGCATCGCTTGCAGAACCTACCCATTGTAAAGAAGCACTCACCATATTTTGTTTCTCTGCCAGACTCCACAAAGGAATGCCGCCATACCAAGAGCCATCTTCTGCATTCTTTCGATTGCTCATTGCATAAGGTTCTTTTCTTTTATAATCGTAGAAAAAGTTATCAATGAGACCGTGATGAGAAGGATATAAACCTGTAATCAAAGTCCAATGATTGGGAAAAGTAATGCTTGGATAACTTGGAAGCATTGCTTTTGCCTTTACACCTTGGTTGGAAAGTTTCAGAAGATTCTCTGCATTGTATTTCTTAATATAATCACTCCGGAAACCATCTGTAGAAATCATAATTACATAAGGTTTCTGCATTGCTTCTGCACTATTGAACCGATTTGGAACGATGATTTGAGCTGTATCTATAATTTCTTTCTGTGCGAATACCGTTAATGATAAAAATAGCTGTAGAAATACTAATAGCTTCTTCATTATAAAAATTTTGACAAAGGTAGTGGGTAAGATTTCAACTGGAAAAAATGTTGAGTTAATAAAATATTAAACCTAAAAACAAAAAATCCCGACTCAGTGAAGAATCGGGATTGATATATTTAAGAAAAAATTTTAAGCTTGAACGTTGTTACCTCCTAATACGAAAGGTTCAACTTCTTTGATCTCACCAAACTGCTGCTCATAGTTAGCAACATTTTGCTGAAGTGCAGCTAAAACTCTTTTTGCGTGAAGAGGTGCTACGATAACTCTAGATCTTACTTTCGCTTGTTGTACACCTGGCATCAATTGGATGAAATCCAATACGAATTCTGATGGAGAGTGATTTACTAAAGCTAAGTTCACATAAACTCCTGCTGCTACAACTTCATTAAGTTCGATGTTAATGTTGTTTGGATCTTGGTTTTGATTATTGTCCATTTTTTGTTTAATTATTTTGTTAAAATTATAGATTACGAATATAAATCATTTAAAATTTAAATTCATAATCTATAATATCTTTTTTAGTTAATATCTTCGAATTCTTTTCTAGAACCTACGATTACGTTTTGGTAATCTTTAAGACCTGTACCTGCAGGGATTCTGTGTCCTACAATTACATTTTCTTTAAGACCTGTCAAGAAGTCGATTTTTCCAGATACTGCAGCTTCGTTAAGAACCTTAGTTGTTTCCTGGAATGACGCTGCAGACATGAATGATTTTGTCTGTAGCGCTGCTCTTGTAATACCTTGTAAAACAGGTGTTGCAGTTGCAGGAAGCGCTTCTCTAACTTGTACCAAAGCCTGATCTTCTCTCTTAAGCTTCGAGTTCTCATCTCTAAGTTCTCTTGCCGTAATCATCTGACCTGCCTTGAATACTTTAGAATCTCCCGGCTCAGTAACAACTTTCAGTCCGAAAACTCTGTTGTTCTCTTCCAAGAAATCGAATTTGTGCTCCAATGCTCCTTCCAAGAACTGAGTATCTCCTCCATCCACAATCGATACTTTTGTCATCATCTGACGAACAATAATTTCGAAATGCTTGTCATCGATTTTCACCCCTTGAAGACGGTAAACTTCCTGAATCTCATTAACCAAATATTCCTGAACCGCAGTTGGACCTTTGATTCTCAAGATATCGTCTGGTGTGATAGAACCGTCTGAAAGTGGACCACCAGCATAAACGAAGTCATTCTCCTGAACCAAGATCTGGTTTGATAATTTAACCAAATATTTCTTGATTTCTCCAGTTTTAGCCTCAACGATTAGCTCACGGTTACCTCTTTTGATTTTACCGTAAGAAACTACACCATCAATCTCTGTAACTACAGCTGGGTTTGAAGGGTTTCTAGCTTCGAATAATTCGGTAACTCTTGGAAGACCTCCGGTGATATCCCCTGCTTTTGCAGATTTTCTTGGGATCTTGATTAGGACTTTACCAGCCTTAATTTTCTCCCCATCGTTAACCATCAAGTGGGCACCTACTGGTAAGTTGTAAGCTTTTTGCTCTACGCCTTTTGCATCTACAACTTTAAGTGTTGGAACCGCTTTTTTATTTCTAGATTCAGAGATTACTTTCTCTTCGAAACCAGTCTGCTCATCAATCTCCAATACGAAAGAGATACCTTGGATAATATCCTCATACTCTACCTTACCAGAAGTTTCTGCAATGATAACGGCGTTATAGGCATCCCATTTTGCAATAAGATCTCCTTTTTTCACTTTATCGCCTGGTTTCACAAATAGTTCGGAACCATAAGGAACGTTTGCAACCATGATTGGCGTTCTAGCTTCGTTATCAGCAACCAATCTAAATTCTGTTGAACGGGATACAACAATATCCGCAGTTTGTCCTTCTTCGCCTTCAGACTTAATTGTTCTAACTTCATCCATCTCAACAATACCATCACGTTTTGCAACGATACTTGGGTTTTCTGAAATGTTACTTGCAGTACCCCCTTGGTGGAAAGTTCTCAAGGTTAACTGAGTTCCCGGCTCACCAATAGACTGTGCAGCGATAACACCTACAGCTTCTCCCATATGGATTCCTTTACCTGTTGCAAGGTTACGACCGTAGCATTTTGCACAGATACCTTTTTTGGTTTCACAAGTTAATGGAGAACGAACTTCTACAGCTTCGATTCCTGCTTCCTCGATTTGTTTAGCAACAGCTTCAACGATTAACTCGTCTGCATTAGCCAACAACTCATCAGTTTCTGGGTGATATATGTTGTGAAGAGAAACTCTACCAAGAATTCTGTCAGAGATTTTTTCAACAATATCATCATTTTTCTTAAGTGCAGTAATTTCTGTACCTCTCAAAGTTCCACAATCATCCTCAGTAATGATAACATCCTGTGCAACGTCTACCAATCTTCTGGTCAAGTAACCAGCATCGGCAGTTTTAAGAGCGGTATCCGCAAGACCCTTACGAGCACCGTGGGTAGAGATAAAGTACTCCAAAATTGACAAACCTTCTTTAAAGTTCGCAACAATCGGGTTTTCAATAATCTCAGCTCCAACAGAACCAGCTTTTTGTGGTTTTGCCATCAAACCTCTCATACCAGATAACTGACGGATCTGCTCCTTAGAACCCCTCGCACCAGAATCTAGCATCATAAATACAGAGTTGAATCCGCCTTGGTCAGACTTCATTCTGCTCATAATCATTTCGGTAAGACCAGCATTAGTATTAGTCCAAACGTCGATTACCTGATTATAACGTTCTGTATCTGTAATAAGCCCCATGTTATAGTTAGCCTTAATTTCATCTACGTTCTCAACCGCTGTAGCAATCATTCCTTTTTTCTCAGCAGGAATTACGATATCTCCCAGAGAGAATGAAAGACCTCCTTTGAATGCGTTGGCATATCCAAGGTTTTTCATATCATCCAAGAACTTAACAGTAGTTGGGAAATCTGTATCTGCCAAGATCTGACCAATTACATTTCTAAGAGATTTCTTAGTCAATAACTCGTCAACATATCCAACTTGTACAGGTACAATTTGGTTGAACAAAATTCTACCAACAGTTGTATTCAGCAATCTTGTTACAATTTCTCCATTTTCTTTTACTGGAAGACGACATCTTACTTTTGCATTAAGAGAAACTTTCCCTTCTGCATAAGCGATTTCTACTTCTTCCGGAGAATAGAAAGCAAGACCTTCACCTTGGATTTTCTTCTCTTCAGTAGAATGAGCTTCTTTGGTCATAAAATATAGACCCAAAACCATGTCCTGAGATGGTACCGTAATTGGAGAACCATTCGCAGGGTTCAAGATATTTTGAGAACCTAACATCAATAGTTGAGCTTCCAAAATAGCTTCTGGGCCTAAAGGTAAGTGAACCGCCATCTGATCCCCATCGAAATCGGCGTTGAAAGCCGTTGTTACCAATGGGTGAAGTTGGATCGCTTTACCTTCGATCATCTTAGGCTGGAACGCTTGGATACCTAATCTGTGCAAAGTAGGTGCTCTGTTCAAAAGAACAGGGTGGCCTTTCATCACACCTTCCAGGATATCATAAACTACAGGCTCTTTTCTGTCGATGATTCTTTTAGCTGATTTTACAGTTTTTACAATTCCTCTCTCAATTAGTTTTCTAATGATAAACGGTTTGTAAAGCTCTGCAGCCATATCTTTTGGAAGACCACACTCGTGCAATTGTAAGCTAGGACCTACAACAATAACTGAACGAGCCGAGTAATCTACCCTTTTTCCTAATAAGTTCTGACGGAAACGACCTTGCTTACCTTTCAATGAATCTGAAAGTGATTTCAATGGTCTGTTTGATTCAGATTTTACAGCAGAGGATTTTCTTGTATTATCGAATAATGAATCTACAGATTCCTGAAGCATACGCTTCTCGTTTCTCAAGATTACTTCCGGAGCTTTGATCTCCAATAGTCTCTTCAAACGGTTGTTTCTGATAATAACTCTTCTGTAAAGGTCATTCAAATCAGAAGTTGCGAAACGCCCTCCATCCAATGGAACCAATGGTCTTAGTTCTGGTGGTATGATAGGAAGAACACGCATAATCATCCACTCTGGTCTGTTGATCATTCTTGTGTTAGCACCTCTCAATGCTTCTACAACATTCAATCTCTTAAGCGCTTCTGTTCTTCTTTGTTTAGAAGATTCGTTGTGAGCTTTGTGTCTCAAATCGAATGATAAAGAATCTAGGTCGATTCTCTTCAACAATTCTTCAACAGCTTCTGCTCCCATTTTCGCTACGAATTTATTCGGGTCAGAATCATCAAGATATTGGTTCTCGATAGGAAGTGTTTCCAAAACATCCAGATATTCTTCTTCAGTCAAGAATTCTTTATCATCGAAATCTGAACCGTCTGCTTTCTTAGCAATACCTTGTTGGATCACAACATATCTCTCGTAATAGATAATCATATCCAATTTCTTGGACGGAATCCCTAATAAATAACCAATTTTGTTTGGCAAAGAACGGAAATACCAGATGTGCGCCACAGGAACAACCAAACCAATGTGTCCGATTCTTTCTCTACGTACTTTTTTCTCTGTAACTTCTACTCCACATCTATCACAAACAATCCCTTTGTAACGGATTCTTTTGTATTTTCCACAAGCACACTCGTAGTCTTTTACAGGACCGAAGATCTTCTCGCAGAACAAACCGTCTCTTTCTGGTTTGTGCGTACGATAGTTGATCGTTTCTGGTTTAAGAACTTCTCCTCTCGATTCCTGAAGAATAGACTCTGGTGAAGCTAAACCAATAGTGATTTTATTAAATCGACTTGTTTTATTTTTATTTGACATTTTTTATTTTGATTTAAAGATTAAAAAGATTGAAAACTCAAATTGAGTTTCGCTCTTAATTTTAGAGTGATAATTTCTTAATTATTAATAAATTATTCCTCTAATCTTACATCAAGTCCAAGACCTTGTAACTCGTGAAGTAATACGTTGAAAGATTCCGGAATACCAGGTTCTGGCATTGCTTCTCCTTTCGCAATTGCTTCGTAAGTTTTTGCTCTACCAATCACGTCATCCGACTTCACAGTCAAGATTTCTCTCAAGATGTTTGATGCTCCAAATGCTTCCAGAGCCCAAACTTCCATCTCTCCAAATCTCTGACCTCCGAATTGCGCTTTACCTCCTAACGGCTGCTGCGTAATTAATGAATATGGTCCGATAGAACGTGCGTGCATTTTGTCATCTACCATGTGGCCTAGTTTCAACATATAGATAATACCTACTGTTGCAGCCTGAGTAAATCTCTCTCCAGTACCACCATCATAAAGGTGTGTGTGACCGAATTTAGGAAGACCTGCTTCGTCTGTATATTCTGTAATCTGCTCTAAACTAGCTCCATCGAAGATTGGCGTAGCGAATTTTAATCCTAATTTTCTACCAGCCCATCCAAGAACAGTTTCGTAGATCTGACCAATGTTCATACGAGAAGGTACCCCAAGTGGATTCAATACGATATCTACTGGTGTTCCATCTTCTAGGAATGGCATATCTTCTTCACGAACGATTCTAGAAACGATACCTTTGTTACCGTGACGACCTGCCATTTTATCACCTACGTTCAGTTTACGTTTCTTAGCGATGTAAACTTTAGCTAATTTGATAATACCAGCTGGTAATTCGTCTCCGATTGACAATGCAAATTTCTCACGGTTTTTAACTCCCGAAAGATCATTGTATTTAATCTTATAATTGTGAATCAATTGTTTGATCCATTCGTTTTTGTCAGCATCAACAGTCCAATCTGCACCACTGATGTTTACATAATCTTCAACAGACTGAAGCAACTTCAAAGTGAACTTAGTTCCTTTTCCGATCACTTCTTCTTCAAGATCATTTTTCACACCTTGGGAAGTTTTACCAGAAACTAAAGTATTCAATTTGTCAATCAAAGTATTTCTTAAATCGTCAAACTTATTTTTGTAAGTATTTTCGATTTCTTCCAACTTGATTTTCTCTTCGCTTCTTTTCTTTTTGTCTTTGATGTTTCTAGAGAACAATTTTTTGTTGATAACAACGCCTCGTAGAGAAGAATCTGCTTTCAATGAAGCATCTTTTACATCACCAGCTTTGTCTCCAAAGATCGCTCTAAGAAGTTTTTCTTCCGGCGTTGGATCAGACTCACCTTTTGGCGTGATTTTTCCGATAAGGATATCGCCAGGCTTCACTTCAGCTCCGATACGGATCATACCGTTCTCATCAAGATCTTTAGTAGCTTCTTCTGAAACGTTAGGAATATCTGCTGTCAATTCTTCCATACCTAATTTGGTATCACGAACTTCTAGAGAATATTCATCTACGTGGATAGAAGTAAACCAGTCCTCACGAACTACTTTTTCATTGATCACGATCGCATCCTCAAAGTTATAACCTTTCCAAGGCATGAACGCAACTACCAAGTTTCTACCAAGAGCCAATTCTCCGTTTTCAGTTGCATAACCATCGCAAAGAACCTGACCTTTTTCCACTGTATCACCTACTCTTACGTTTGGTCTCAGTGTAATCGTCGTACTCTGGTTGGTTTTTCTGAATTTAGTTAATTTATAAGTTTTAGTCGCAGAATCGAAGTTAACCAGATCGTCTTCCTCGCTTCTTTCATACTTAATAACAATTCTCTCAGCATCTACGTATTCTACAACACCTGTACCTTCTGCATTAATCAAAATTCTAGAATCTCTAGCTACTTGTTTTTCCAAACCAGTACCTACGATTGGAGCCTGAGGTTTCAATAATGGAACAGCCTGACGCATCATATTCGATCCCATCAATGCTCTGTTCGCATCATCGTGCTCTAGGAAAGGAATCAATGATGCAGAAATACCAGAAATTTGGTTAGGAGCAACATCAATCAAATCTACTTGTTGAGGCTCAACAACTGGATAATCTCCGTCCAAACGAGCAATAACTCTGTCTGTTTTGATGCTACCATCGTCATTCATTTCAACGTTCGCCTGAGCAATTACTTTGTATTCTTCATCCTCTGCATTTAGATAAGTTGGTGCAGCTTGTAAATCTACTTTACCGTTTTCAACTTTTCTATAAGGCGTTTCGATGAAACCTAAAGTATTGATTTTTGCATACATTCCCAAAGAAGAGATCAAACCGATGTTTGGTCCTTCCGGAGTTTCAATCGGACAAATACGACCATAGTGCGTATGGTGAACGTCACGAACCTCGAAACCTGCTCTTTCTCTAGATAAACCACCAGGTCCTAGTGCAGAAAGTCTACGCTTGTGCGTGATTTCTGATAGCGGGTTGGTTTGATCCATAAACTGAGAAAGCTGGTTGGTACCGAAGAATGAGTTGATAACAGACGTTAAAGTCTTAGCATTAACCAAATCAACTGGTGTAAAAATCTCGTTATCTCTAACGTTCATTCTTTCTTTGATTGTTCTCGCAATTCTAGAAAGACCTACACCGAACTGTCCTGATAATTGCTCACCAACAGTCTTGATTCTTCTGTTAGAAAGGTGATCGATATCATCAACTTCAGCCTTAGAGTTCACCAATTCGATCAAGTGTTTTACGATAGAGATGATATCTTCTTTCGTCAAAACCTGATTATCCTCGGAAATATTAAGACCTAATTTTTTGTTCAATCTGTAACGACCAACTTCACCTAATGAATATCTCTGCTCTGAGAAGAATAATTTTTCAATAATTCCTCTTGCAGTTTCCTCATCCGGCGCATCAGCATTTCTTAACTGACGATAAATATATTCAACCGCTTCTTTTTCTGAGTTGGTTGGATCTTTTTGTAGTGTATTTTGGATAATAGAGAACTCGTTAGAATTTTCTTTGTGAATTAAGATGGACTTAACTCCAGAATCCAAGATAACATCCAGGTGTTCTTTTTCAAGAATTGTTTCTCTATCCAAGATGATTTCGTTTCTTTCGATAGAAACAACTTCACCTGTATCCTCGTCTACGAAATCCTCGAACCAAGTGTTCAATACTCTCGCAGCTAAAGTTCTACCTTCTACTTTTTTAAGAGCCGCTTTAGAAACTTTCACTTCTTCTGCCAAGTCAAAAATCTGAAGAATCTCTTTATCAGATTCGTAACCAATTGCTCTTAGTAATGTTGTTAAAGGTAATTTTTTCTTACGGTCGATATACGCGTACATTACGCTGTTGATATCTGTTGTAAATTCCATCCAAGATCCTTTGAAAGGGATAATTCTTGAATAGTAAAGTTTAGTTCCGTTGGCGTGGTAGGTCTGTCCGAAGAATACACCCGGAGATCTGTGTAACTGAGTTACAATAACACGCTCTGCTCCATTGATAATGAATGAACCAGACGGCGTCATATAAGGAACCGGACCTAAATATACATCTTGTACAACAGTCTGGAAATCTTCGTGCTCCGGATCTGTACAATATAATTTAAGTCTGGCTTTTAGAGGAACGTTATACGTTAAACCTCTCTCTACGCACTCATCGATAGAATAACGTGGAGAATCTACCAGATAATCTAAAAATTCCAAAACGAATTGGTTTCTAGAATCTGTAATTGGGAAATTTTCCTGGAACGTTTTGTAAAGTGATTCATTCAAACGTTGCTCAGGAAGCGTGTCTAACTGGAAAAATTCCTTGAAAGACTGGATTTGGATATCCAAAAAGTCAGGTGTTTCGATTTTACCTTTCGCTGACGAAAAGTTGATTCTCTCTGTACCTTGAACTTTAGGAGCGGCCTGTGTTTTACTCATAAAATTATAAGAAAAAGGGTTAAAAAATATTTTGTTTAAAAAAATATCAGACAAGATTTAAAAATAAAGAATCAGGTTTTTTGATTTTTGGCGCTATCAGAATAAACCTTAAATCCTTACTTATTAATCTTTTCTAACTGCAACGCCGGTATATCTTTTCACGACGTAATGCAAAATATTTTTATATCTAACGACGAAACAATGTACATATAAACAAGAAATTCCCTTCCATAAAATGAAAGAGTTATAAATTGATTACAGTATATGAAATTATTAGCGCCAAAAGATTTGCAAATTTATATAAAATAATTGACATATACAAAAAAACCACTTCACAAAGAAGTGGTTTAGAAATATTTAGATTAAAAAATCTTAAGGTTTAGTCCAGAAAGACCATTCTCTACCATTGTACAAAGCCAATTGCTGAGTTCCGGTCACATAGACCATCATTCCGGCACTTGGATTTACAATATCTGTATAGGAATTCACTCTTGGTAAAATCATTGCTTTATTCGCATCTCCTAAAACCAAAATCCCTGGCGTTGTATCTGTGGCTGGCGTTCCACCAATCAAAGTTTTTGCTGTCGTATTTTCTGCATTGGCATCAGGAACATTGGCTGTTGTTGGAGCATAAGCTCCTGCAGACAGATCTGTCCAGCTAGTAACAGCTGTTGCGTTGGCTGTAGCAGCAGTTCCAAATTTAACTTTCTGATCCGTACTATCAAAAATCAAAGTTCCGGGAACTGCAGAAGTTACATTTACAGCAGCTGTTACCCAAGGCAAAACGACACCTCTTGCACCTCCTGTTGGATTACCAAACTCTAACGAAACCGTTGCATTTGCCGGCGTATATGGACTTGCTTTTCCAATTGTAACTTGGCCAAAAGAAATGCTTGAAATTAATATTAAGGATAATATTATATATGTTTTCATATCGCTGTATTTTTATTGGTTAAAATTATTACACGTCTGTTTTGTATAGCAGTACCATCCAGTTCCGTCATACATTTTAAGACAATTAGCAGTGGTATCATAAACCATCATTCCAATCACGGCAGTGATTGAACTTAAAGAAGCTGTAGGAACTCTATTAATCACAAAACCTTTTGTCTTTGCATCTAGTGCCGTATATGCTCCATTAATCCTAATCGGCCAGTCTCCCGTATTACCTCCCGCTCTAGCCAAAGCTGTAATCCCATGATTAGTTGGTAAAGCAGTTCCGCTTGTAGTAGCCGGACGGAAGCATCTTCCACACTCAATATCCGTAGTTGTAGCATTTTGAGATGTACCAATACTTTGTCCAATATCCGATGTCCCATCAGTGTTATCCACAAGACCTGCAAGGTTAGAAGGGTTTGTACCAGTATTTAAATTAAAGCCTGCATAGTTAACCAATTGCGGAACGCCGCTTGCCGAAGGAGATGTGCTGATGATCTGAGCTGGTGTACCTGTAGTGACACCATTATAAATAGTTTTTATTTGACCGCGGTAAGCATAATTAGCATCTCCAGCCGGCAATGTCATAGAATGAACCTGATCATAGCGTACAGCCTCACTACCTTCGATAGCATCAGGACAACCGTCGCCATCACTATCTACATCAAATTGATTAGAAACACCATCATTATCCGGATCACAGAAACCATTTTTGACACCATTTCCCCGGCCAGTGATGTAAGTAGGACCTACAACCAATTGACTTAAAATTACAGTATTAGCTCCTGTTCTATTCCAGGTAATTGAATTGAATGTATTACCATTGTATAGCTGCAAAGGAAACAATTGACCACCACTGCTTTTGCTGCCATACATACTTACAGATCCATTTTTATGAATAATAATTCTAACCAAAGGATTAGCTGCTGTCCCTGTCATATTATATATTTGAGGCACAGTTCCATTACCATAAGTATTTCCGTCTACAAATCTGACATTGTCTGTTTGATCCGGCTGGAATTCTAATTTGGAGGTCGAAAGATTAACTCCATTAATATTTAAGTTAAATGAATTATCTAAAGTATATACATCGAAGATGAAACCCAAGTCGGCAGCTGGCGCATTAAAAGTTGCAGTATTACCATCTGCAATATTATAATTAACATCCACTACACTTTCTGGACATTCGAAAATATCAAGAATCCCATCATTATCAGAATCCAGATCCAATATATCAGGAATACCGTCTCCATCCAGATCACGCTCAATAACCGCATTAAATGTACAAGTTGTTGTACTTCCGTTGATATTATAGGTGAGAGTTCTAGTACCACCTGAGCCAGTCCCATTATAGGTAACAGGAATATCTATGTATGTTGTAGTGGAAGTTATTGTAACATCTGTAAATGTAGATGCAAAATCCGTTCCCGATACATTTATTCTATATGTTCCAGGACCATAAACTGTAGAAATAGGCGCTCTAAGTGTTTTTGTAGAACTTACACCAGCAACAAATGGCGTTGTTTCTTGTATTGTCGCTCCTCCACAATTAAAAATGAAGGGTATGTAATAAGGAACTGAAGCCAAATCTTGGTTAGTTGCCCATAAACCACCTGTTATTCCAGTATATGTTCTAATATATGTCGAAACACCAGTAGATATATTAATAGTATAAACCGCCAATTCTGTTCCTGGATTACCATTTACAGAAACAGCATAAACCAATCCGTTTAGATATGCAATACCTCTCACGTTTCCTACTGTAGTACTGCTGCTAACGGTATTATCACCACTAGAAGTCCCTACAGGACCGGTTAGTTGTACAACACGAGTAGCAACTCTTGTAGTTGGATCAATCTTATATAAGTGTCTTGTAACTGTAGCTCCGTTTGTATTCTGTACAATCACATAGATGAAGTTTTGATAATCAAAAAATGTATCTGTTGCCCATATTGTAGATGTATTACCACCTGTATTATTCCAAATAGCATCACTGGCAGGAGCTGTTACAGCTCCCAAATCTGTACTCGTAGGATAAATTTGGTACAAATTTTTACTTGTTGTGCTAAACCCATATGCAAGCCCAGACGGATCACCATTTGCCTTTGGAACATTATTTGTCCCGATCCCTCCAATAAGATTGCCTGCTGGGGTTATCTGACCTGTCGATTGTGATCCTGTAGCTGGTAAATATTTAAATATTGTACTACCAGCAGCTGTGTTAGAGTGCAAAAAAGCTAAACTTGTAGGATTTCCCCCAGGAGTATCATAACCAACAGCAAGATTACTGATAAAATTCTGGTTACCTGTAGAATAATTAGGTGCCGCCAGTGGAGTTGGAAGTACTGCAGGCACTCCGGTAATATCATAAACTCTTCCAGTAGCTGACAACGAAAGATATAATCTATCCACTACTTGCGAAAATAGCATTTGATTTGCAACAAGCAGAAACACTACTGTAAAAAGTAGATTTAATTTTTTCATAAAAAATTTATTATTATTGAAAATAAGATTCCTTTGAGAAAAAAGAATTTCTCAAGAAATGTGAGTGTAAAAAAATTTAATGATTAAATTAAATCAGTAGGTGGGGGTCTTACAGAAAAACTAGAAACGTTTATCTGCAATCTTGAATTATCATTTTTATAAAAACAACTACTAAAGTGTAAGAATATTAATGAAGTATTTTCTGGATTAGCAGAAGAATTCAAAAAATATTTAGAATAGTGATAATCGTTACTCGGCGATACAAATGAACCATTTATTGAACTAACGCCAGCAAGGAATTTACCATCGCTATAACCTTTAGAAATGTGCAGATCGATTTTCTTTTTAGGAAGATCTACTTTCCTACTATCTTTTAATTTTTTAGCAGCCAACAAATCAACCTCTTCCTTAATCTTAGGCTGTAGTTTCTTCGTTGGTTCATCTGAATTCTTTGCAACAATCTTTAATTCATCATTATTGATTTTGATGACTTTCGAGTATTGCTGTATTGTTTTACTTTTGGAAATCTGCTCGTTAAAAGAAGCATCTTTAGAATAGATTACCGCATCTCCGGCAGTAATAATCAGTCCAGACGAAACAGGCTCCTGTGTTTGTGTTTCCTGAGCAGAAAGAGAATTTAGAAAAAGAAATAAAAGTATAACAGAAAATTGCCAGGATTTAGATAACAAACCAGCATAATCTTTTACATTCGCAAAGGAAGGCAATAAATTTTTTTTCACGTTGCAAAATTAGTAAAAATAACAACTTATGAAAACAATATATGCAAAATTAACATAAACGTAAAAAAAGCGGTAAGTCTAGGACTTACCGCTTTATAATATTATTGAGTAAATAATTACTTCAATTCTACTTCAGCACCAGCTTCTTCTAATTGCTTCTTAAGAGCTTCAGCTTCGTCTTTAGAAACACCTTGCTTCAATGGAGCAGGAGCACCGTCTACGATATCTTTAGCTTCTTTAAGACCAGCACCAGTTAAATCTTTTACCAATTTAACAACAGCTAATTTAGATGCACCAGCTGATTTAAGAATTACATCGAATTCTGTTTTTTCTTCAGCAGCATCACCTGCACCACCTGCAGCAACTACTACAGCAGCAGCAGCTGGCTCAATTCCGTACTCATCCTTAAGGATAGTAGCTAATTCATTTACGTCTTTTACTGTTAAGTTTACTAGCGTTTCAGCTAAATTTTTTAAATCTGACATTGTTGTAATGTTTTTTGTTGATTAATTATCTATTTTTTTGAGTGTATTATTCAGCAGCTGGCGTTTCGTCAGTGCTTTCTGCAGCAGGAGCTTCTGGAGCAGCCTCAGCAGGAGTTTCTTCTACTGCAGGAGCAGCAACTTCTTCAGTTGTAGCTTCTCCAGCTTCAGATTTGTTTTGAAGAGCAGAAACAACTCTTTGGATTGGAGACTGAAGTAATCCGATGATTTCACCGATCATTTCTTCTCTAGACTTGATGCTTACCAAAGTATCAAGATTTTCGTCACCAACATAGAAAGTTTCTTGAACGAAAGCTGATTTAAGAGCTGGTTTCTCTTCTTTCTTTCTGAAATCTTTGATTAATTTTGCCGGAGCGTTAGCTGTATCAGCAATCATTAATGCAGAGTTTCCTTTGAAAGTTTCGAACATCTCAGCGTAATCTACACCTTCGATTTGTTCCATTGCTTTTTGAAGCAATGTATTCTTCACAACTTTGATTTTGATATTTTGCTTGAAAGCTTGTCTTCTGAAGTCAGAAGATTTAGAAGCGTTCAATCCTGTAAGATCTGCTACGTAAACTACTTTTGCATCCTGAAGCAAATCTTTGATCTCTTGTATTGCTACAACTTTTTGGTCTTTTGTCATTGTTTAGGATTATAATTAGTTAACAGATTTTGTATCAACAGCAATTCCAGGACTCATTGTAGAAGACAAATAAATACTCTTCACATAAGTTCCTTTAGCAGCAGTTGGTTTCAACTTGATCAATGTCGAGATTAATTCCTGAGCATTTTCTTTAAGTTTAGCAGCATCGAAAGATACTTTACCAATACCTGCGTGGATAATACCATATTTATCTACTTTGAAATCGATTTTACCAGCTTTCACTTCTGCTACAGCTTTTCCGATCTCCATAGTTACAGTACCAGATTTAGGGTTTGGCATAAGACCTCTTGGTCCTAAAACTCTACCTAATGGTCCTAGTTTACCCATAACAGCTGGCATAGTAACGATAACGTCAACATCTGTCCAACCATTTTTGATTTGAGTCAAATACTCGTCAAGACCTACATAGTCTGCACCAGCTTCTTTAGCTTCAGCTTCTTTATCCGGTGTTACCAAAGCCAAAACTTTGATATCTTTACCTGTCCCATGAGGAAGAGATACAACACCTCTTACCATTTGGTTTGCTTTTCTTGGATCTACACCCAATCTAACAGCGATATCTACAGATGCATCAAATTTTGCAAAATTTACTTCCTTTACCAAAGCAGATGCTTCGTCAAGATTGTAAATTTTATTTTTTTCCACTTTGCTTAAAGCTTCTTTTTGCTTTTTTGTCAATTTTGCCATTTCTTTAAGTTTTAAGCGTTAGTTGGTTTAGTTCCTGTTACTCTCAATCCCATAGATCTAGCAGTACCAGCTACCATAGAAATTGCAGGTTCTAGTGAGAAACAGTTAAGATCTCCCATTTTGTCCTCAGCAATTTTCTGAACTTGAGCCCAAGATACAGCACCTACTTTATTTCTGTTAGGTTCTCCAGATCCACCTTTCAGTTTTGCAGCATCCAATAATTGGATAGCAACTGGAGGTGTTTTGATGATGAATTCAAAAGATTTGTCTTCATACACCGTAATAACAACTGGCAAAACTTGACCAGGCTTATCCTGAGTTCTACCGTTGAATTGTTTACAAAACTCCATGATGTTCACACCCGCAGAACCCAAAGCTGGACCTACCGGTGGAGAAGGGTTAGCAGCGCCACCTTTCACCTGAAGCTTTACCATTTTAAAGACTTTTTTAGCCATTTTAATGTTTGATTAAATTAATAAATAATGAATGTGGAAGCATTTATTATTCAGTAAGTTATTGTCCTCATAAACAAAATCTTACTTTTCAGTTTGCAAAAATAAGAATATTTTTTAAATCTGCAATGATTTATTAAAAATTAATATAACAAAAAAAGCTTTCCAAAAAAATTGAAAAGCTTTTCTATATTTTATAAAAGTAAATTATACTTTTTCTACTTGCATAAAGCTAAGTTCCATAGGTGTCTTTCTTCCGAAGATAAGAACCGAAACTTCGATTTTCTTTTTGTCTTCAAGAATTTTTTCAATAGTTCCATTGAAACCGTTGAAAGGACCATCGATTACCTTCACATTTTCTCCAACAATGAAAGGAATCTCGACATCTGTTGCAAATTCTGAAAGCTCATCCATTCTTCCAAGCATTCTGTTAACCTCAGATTTTCTCATCGGAACAGGTTCACCTCCTTTTGTAAGACTCAAGAAAGAAATAACCCCTGGAATGTTTTTGATCACGTGAGGAACCTCCCCAACAAGATCAGCTTCTACCATAAGGTAACCAGGATAATAAGGTTTCTCTTTTGGAACTTTCTTACCATTTCTAATTTGGATAACTTTTTCCATAGGAATTACAACTTGAGTAACATAAGCATCCATACCTAAACGTTGGATTTCGTTCTCAATGTAATTCTTCACTTTATTTTCCTGTCCGCTAATAGCTTTCAGCACATACCATTTCGATTCGCTCATGAGGAAAGTAATTTGAATTAGTTAAATAGATTAATAAACGTCGCAATAAAATTCTTGATAGTTACACTAAACAAAGAATCTACTCCAAATGTAAATAAAGCAAGGATAACAGTAGTCACCGCTACAACAATTGTAGAAGACTGCAAGTCTGGCCATTTTGGCCACTCCACTTTATCTTTAAATTCTGTATAAGAACCTTTTAAAAAATTAACTAATGAGCTCATTATTTTATTTTTGCACGGGCACTAGGATTCGAACCCAGATCAACGGTGTTGGAGACCGGTATCCTACCATTGGACGATGCCCGTAGATTAAAAAGCTCCGCAAGAGTTCCTTGCGGAAGCTTTATATTATTGTAAGACGATTAGTCTAAGATTTCAGTAACCTGACCTGAACCAACTGTTCTACCACCTTCTCTGATCGCAAATCTAAGACCTACGTTAAGAGCGATTGGTTGTAACAATTCTACAGTGATCTCTAAGTTATCACCAGGCATTACCATTTCTACACCTTCTGGTAAGAAGATCTCACCTGTAACGTCTGTAGTTCTTACGTAGAACTGAGGACGGTATTTGTTGTGGAATGGAGTGTGACGTCCACCTTCTTCCTTAGAAAGGATATAAACAGAAGCTTTGAATTTTTTGTGTGGCTTAACTGAATCTTTCTTAGCGATAACCATACCTCTCTTGATGTCAGTTTTTTCAATACCTCTCAACAATAGACCTACGTTATCTCCAGCTTCACCTCTATCTAGGATTTTTCTGAACATCTCAACTCCTGTAATAGTAGAAGTCAATTTCTCATCACCCATACCAACAATATCAACTGGATCTCCAGTGTTGATAACACCAGCCTCGATTCTACCAGTTGCTACAGTACCTCTACCTGTAATAGAGAATACGTCTTCGATTGGCATCAAGAAAGGCTTATCAGTATCTCTTGGTGGTTGCTCGATCCAAGTATCAACAGCATCCATCAATTCTTCAACAGATTTGAACCATTTGTCTTCAGTATCAACTGTAGCAGCAGTAGCAGCAGTAAGAGCTCCTAATGCAGAACCTTGGATTACTGGAGAGTTATCACCGTCGAAATCGTAAGTAGACAATAAGTCTCTCAATTCCATTTCAACAAGCTCTAACAATTCTGGATCATCCACCATATCTACTTTGTTCATGAAAACAACGATTCTAGGTACGTTTACCTGACGGCAAAGTAGGATGTGCTCTCTAGTTTGAGGCATAGGTCCGTCTGTAGCAGCACATACAACGATAGCACCGTCCATCTGAGCAGCACCCGTTACCATGTTCTTTACATAATCCGCGTGACCTGGGCAGTCAACGTGAGCGTAGTGTCTTTTTTCAGTTTCGTACTCGATGTGAGCAGTATTGATAGTAATACCTCTTTCTTTTTCTTCAGGAGCAGAGTCAATTGCAGAGAAGTCTTTTTTCTCAGCAAGACCTTTGCTTGCTAATACAGCAGAAATAGCAGCTGTAAGAGTAGTTTTACCATGGTCAACGTGACCAATAGTACCAATGTTCAAGTGTGGTTTTGAACGATTAAACGTTTCCTTTGCCATGATTTTAATATTTAATTTATTTAATATTGTTTTTTTCGGTCTGCAAATATAATGAATTTTTGAATATCAAAAATTATTTTGAATAAAAAATAATAATATGATTTTCAATTTAAAATAACTTAAAACAATCCATCAAATACACTCCTCAGTCGGAACGCAAATTTACATTAAAAAACATAAAACCCATTCCAAAAAAATTCTAAAAAAGAATCTTTTGAGCCAACTACGGGATTTGAACCCGTGACCTCTTCCTTACCAAGGAAGCACTCTACCCCTGAGCTAAGTCGGCTTAAAAAAAAATCACATTCCCGAGGGTTTGTGATTTTTGAGCGAAAGACGGGGGTCGAACCCGCGACATTCAGCTTGGAAGGCTGACGCTCTACCAACTGAGCTACTTTCGCAATTTTTGTTTCCTAAATTGTTGGTAAACGTGTGCAAATCTAAAAATAATTTTTGAATTATGCAACTAAAATAAATTATAAAAAAGTGGGGAGAGCAGGATTCGAACCTACGTAGCCGAAGCAGCTGAGTTACAGTCAGCCCCATTTGACCGCTCTGGTATCTCCCCAGTATTTTTTTATAAATTGAGCCTCCAGAGGGATTCGAACCCACGACCCCGAGATTACAAATCACGTGCTCTGGCCAACTGAGCTATGGAGGCATTTATTTTTTTAAGAAAGATCGTTACTCTTGCATTCTAGTTACTTCCTTTTTGCGAGTGCAAATATGATAATTTTTTTTTGAATCTTGCAAATATTTTTTAAAATATTTTTCCGACATCTTCTAAACTTTTAGTTTATACAAAGTAGGTTTCAAATTAAAGATCATATTGCTGCATCGCGGTTGTTTCCGTTTTGCGAGTGCAAATATGAGACTCTTTTTTGAAACCTACAAGTCTTTTTTTACAAAAAAATGTATTTTTTTTCTAAGCTAATTCTTTTTTCTTGATTAGCAGTTTCTTAGCTGTCTCCACAGCATCATCTAAACTTTCTTCAAAACTGGCACAAGTTTTCTTTACAACTATATCATTCCCCGGAATCTTCACAACAAGTTCCGTCGTTTTATTTTCTTTTTCTGATGTATTTTCTACTTTAAGGTAAACCGCTGCTTCTACAATTTTGTCATAAAAAGTTTCAAGCTTGGCTAATTTTTTTTCAATTCTTTCTTTTAAAGGTTCGTGAGGTGTTACACCTACAGTCTGAATTGTAATCTTCATAACGTCTGATTTTAATGGTTAAACAATTAAATAGTAAATTTTACTCCATATCGTTTTGTTTATTCTTAGTTTCTCTTGGGTGTGCATTTTTATAAACCTCTTTCAGCTTTTCTATATTCGCACTTGTATATACTTGTGTACTTGCTAAACTGGCGTGTCCTAATATTTTTTGAACTTTGGATATTTCTGCACCTTGGTTCAAAACGTGGGTAGCAAAAGTATGTCTCAGAATATGCGGGCTTCTTTTCTGCTTAGAAGTAACTACACTAAAGTACTTATTAACGACCAAATACACAAACTTTTCTCCGAGTTTTTTTCCATTTTTATTAACGAAAAAATAATGCTCATTTTCCTTATTTGCATTACGGATATTGAGATATAATTGAAAGTCTGCAAGCAATTCATCCGCGATAGGAATGATTCTCGCTTTGTTTCCTTTACCAATAACCAATATTTCTTTTTTTGAGAAGTC
Organism: Epilithonimonas zeae; assembly: GCF_900141765.1. Lineage (NCBI taxonomy): Bacteria > Pseudomonadati > Bacteroidota > Flavobacteriia > Flavobacteriales > Weeksellaceae > Epilithonimonas > Epilithonimonas zeae. Next base: position 134,867 of record NZ_FSRK01000003.1, read on the forward strand.
CACATTCTCCAGCAAGAGACCACACAACTCTGCTTTTCTGATTCCGGTTTGATATAAGGTTTCTATAATCAGCTTATCAAGAAGCGTCATACTGCCCTTCTCTTCTACTTCTGTTTTCATTTGCCCCATTTCTTCTACAGAGAACGGAATTCGTTTTTCTGCATAGAACTTGAGAGAATCGATGGTTTCCATAGGAGAAACCTTTATTTCCTCCAAACGAAGCATAAAAACATAGAAACTACGGAGCGATGACAACTTTCGATTAATACTCCTTTTGCTTAATCCAGAGTTACTCAAATCCACAATAAAATTTTTAATTACTTTCTTGTGTATGTGAACAATATCTTCCGAAGCTTCTGTCTTCAAAACAAAGGCCGAAAAATCTGACAAATCTTTTTTGTAGTTGGTCAATGTATGTGGAGAATATCTTTTTTCCACTGTTATGTAGTCCAGAAATCTTTCTATCATAAGTCTATAAATGCAAAATCACTTCCAAATATAGAAATTCGGAAGTGATTTTTATTATGTTTTGCTAAAAAAGAGCTTAAGCTTGCTCTTCTTTGCTCAAGTTTCTTTGCTTGTGAGCTGCTTTTAGTTTAGCTTGTCTCAAAGTTACAGAAGGCTTAATAAATTGTTGTCTAGATCTAAGTTCTCTTACAACTCTAGTTTTATCAAATTTTCTTTTGTACTTTTTTAAAGCTCTGTCGATAGACTCTCCGTCTTTTACTGGTATTATTAACATAATTTACATCTCATTTTGAGGTGCAAAAATATAAATAATTTATTAACCTACAAATTTTTATGTCTATATTTTAAAAATTTATATTGAATATGATTTAACGCAAAGTCCGCAAAGACACTTCGACAAGCTCAGCATAAACTTCAACTCATTAAAGTTGCATAATTTATAAAGGTAGTTTGTCATTGTGTAGGAATCTCAGCGGTTTAGATTCCTACGGAATAATAAAGTTGTGTTTTGATAGTGGCTTTTGATTTGGACGACAAAATCCCTAGCCCCGATAGTAACGGCATCCTTTTTTGTCATTGTGCTGAGTAATTTCTAAAGATTGCTTCACTTCGTTCACAATGACAAAAAAGATATAGTGGATAGCGGGATTAAGCTCCTAAAAAAATCTTTAATCAAATAAAAACTCCCGAATAAATCGGGAGTTAGTTAGTTTTATGCTTTGATGTACAATGCGTTTTTGATTTCTTCTTTTACCTTGTCCACTTTCGGGAACCATTCTGCAAATAATGGTGCTGAATATGGTGCCGAAGCATCTGGTGTAGTGATTCTCTTGATTGGCGCATCCAAATAGTCGAACGCTTTTTGCTGAACCATATAAGTAATCTCTGTAGAAATAGAAGCGAATGGCCAAGATTCTTCCAAAATTACCAATCTGTTGGTTTTCTTCACAGACTCCAGGATTGTATCGTAATCCAAAGGACGGATGGTTCTAAGGTCGATAACTTCTACAGAAATCCCTTCTTTTTCCAAATCCTCAGCCGCTTGTAAAGCCACTTTCATAATCTTTCCGAAAGAAACTAAAGTCACATCTTTTCCTTCTTTCTTGATGTCTGCTTTCCCGATTGGAATATAATATTCTTCTTCCGGAATTTCCATTTTGTCGCCATACATCTGCTCAGACTCCATAAAAATAACTGGGTCGTTATCTTGGATCGCTGATTTCAAAAGTCCTTTCGCATCATAAGGATTGGAAGGAACAATTACTTTAAGACCTGGGCAGTTCGCATACCAGCTTTCGAAAGCCTGAGAGTGCGTTGCTCCCAATTGTCCTGCAGAACCTGTTGGCCCACGGAAAACAATTGGACAGTTCCATTGTCCACCGCTCATCTGATAGATTTTTGCCGCGTTGTTGATAATCTGATCAATCGCAACCATCGAGAAATTGAAAGTCATAAATTCTACAATCGGACGATTCCCGTTCATTGCAGCTCCTACAGAAATACCTGTAAAACCAAGTTCTGCAATAGGCGCATCTATGATTCTTTTTTCTCCAAATTCGTCTAACATTCCTTTCGAAGCTTTGTAAGCTCCGTTGTATTCTGCAACTTCTTCTCCTACAAGAAAAATGGATTCGTCTTTACGCATTTCTTCGCTCATAGCCTGAGCAATTACTTCACGAAATGTATGTTCTTTCATTTGATATAAAGATTATGAAAATGTTCTTTGTTTAAAATTTCGAACTACAAAAGTATTAATTTTTTTATTATCTGCATAACAAAAAAGGCTCCCAAATGGGAGCCTGCGATTTATCATAATTTTCAGTTAGTCAGCTTTAAGCCAAGTCTGATCTCTACCTAATAAAGAAATACCTAAATAACCTCTTACATTCAATTTATCTCCATCTCTTGTAATTGTACATTTATAGGTTTTTCCTTTTTTAGGATCAGTAATTGTCCCTCCAGTAAACTCATTGCCATCTTTTGAAAGGCCTCTGATAATCTCCAAGCCAACCAAAGGCTTATTTTTACGATCATCTTTACAAGCTACACAGTTGGCATTTTCTGGCTTAATTAACAACTGAGATATCTTTCCGTAATATTTACCGTCTGATTTTTTCCAGATTTCTACAATAGATTTGGCTTTTCCTGTTTCGTCATCGATGGTTTTCCATTTTCCTTCGATTTGAGCAAATGATAGAACTCCGATAAATGATAAGGCAAATGCTAAAATTAACTTTTTCATTGTCTTTATTTTAAGTTGTTTGTTGTTTGATTATGTTAAATTGTTAACGTTAAATTAATATTGTTAAAAATATAAATTAATTTTAAACAAACAAGAATTATTTGCTATCCGAAGCATAAATAAAGAGTTCTGGCAGAATTTTAAAAACTTAAACAATGATACTACCTGAGTTTCCGGTTAATTACTCTATCCATATAATCCTGATACCAGGCTTTGGTTTTTTCAATCCCGAGTTTTTGCTCTGCGTTCAAATTATTTTTAATAAGATTCTTTAATAATCCTAAATCTGTTTTGTCATAAATTCCTGTCATATCTTTCCCATTGAAGATATAAATGTAATTTCCAATAATCAGTTGCTCTTGAATAGAATCTGAATTGACAATCATATAATTTTCATTTTGATCTGAAACCAAACTTCTTCCCCAACTTCTGATTTTTTTATTATATCCTAATAAATCTACCAATGTTGGATAAATGTCCATCTGTTGTGCAAACCTATCATCCACACCTTTCAAATTATATTTTGGGTTAGGTGAGAAAAACAATAATGGAATTGCAAATCGGTTCATTGCTTTTTGATATTCCGGATAGTAAGTTTGATTGGTGTGGTCAGCCGTTATCACAAAGATCGTGTTCTGATACCAAGGTTGTTTACTCGCCGTTTCAAAGAATTTTTTCAAAGCATAATCTGTGTATTGAATCGGAACGTGAATTTGTAGTGGTCCAGATTTGAATTTATTCTGATATTTTTCAGGAACTTTAAAAGGGTCGTGAGAAGAAGCAGAAAATAAAGTTGACATAAACGGCTGCTTTTTCCCTAAATTTTTGGCAAAATATTGAAAAAATGGTTCATCCCAAATCGCCCAGATTCCATCAAAATCGTTATCATTATTATATTCTGTTTTTCCGAAATAATGTTTGAATCCTAAAATATTTCCAAATCCCTGAAATCCCATTGAACCATTTGGCGCACCATGATAAAAACTTGTATCATAGCCCAAATCATTACAAACCGAAACAATAGATTGGATTTTTTGATTAGAATAAGGCGAACTCGTAAAAGCATCAGTCAAACTCGGGATTCCAGCTAAAACAGAACTCATTCCGTGGATAGATTGTCGACCGTTGGCAAAAGCATTAGTAAAAATCAAACTTTGATTCGCCAAACTATCCAAAAACGGTGTGTAAGAAACAAAATCTTTAATATTATTTTGCTTGTTAAACGCTCCAGAATATTCTTTCCCAAAACTTTCCATAATGAAAATTACGACGTTTGGTTTGGGTTCAACCTCGCGATTGTATAATTTGTATGGTTGAATTTCTTTATCAATAAACTTCTCATCAACAAAATGAACCAATTTAAAATTATTAGTATTCAATGTTCTGAAAAAAGAGAAAACGCTGTTCAGAACCAAATTTCCCTGTAACGGATTGCTGACGTGTTTATTTGCATCTACCAAATTAATTGGTCTTGTAGAATGTTTGAAATCACCACGGATCCCGCCGACAACTAATGTTGCAGTAATGCAAAGAATAACAATTGACGAAATAAAATAGGAAACCAATTGTTTTGGTTTTTCTTCTTGGACTTTAACTTTTTTGTAAAGGAAAATCCAGACGAAAATGATGATGACAAACCAAATAAAAACAAATGGATGTTGTAACAATGCATTCCAAAAAATCCTACCAAGATTATTTTCATTCTTACCAACTTCTATCGCCGCAGAAGTCAATCTCGCCTGACTGAATCTATAATAAATAATATCTCCAAAATTAAAAGAATAAGTAATTCCGTTTGTGATAAAATACCAATAGAACAAAAATTTCTGATAGCTTTTCTTTGTATTGATGGTAATCGGAATAATACTTAGCAGAATGAAAACCGCATTCACATAAAGAATTGCAGTCGTGTCAAACGCAGTTCCGTAATATGATAATTTAAAATATTCTGATAGCCCTTCAACTTTTATCAAATCTTTGTTAAAGACCCAAAACAAAAGTCTCGCCATCTGATAAAAGAAAAACACTAAAAAAAGCCTATAAACTAAGGTAAAAATTTCTTGCCCTCTCAAATTCTTCATTTTGCAAAATTAAACTTTTCCTTGTATTTGTTTTTCTTATTTTTGTGATATGAATTTCATCAAAAACAACCTTGCCAACGCATTTACTTTAGGGAATCTTTTCTCGGGTTGCGTTGGGATTGTTCATCTCATTTCAGGCGATTATCAAACGACAGCAATTTGCATTATTATCTCATTAGTTCTCGATTTTTTCGATGGCTTTATTGCAAGAGCTATGAATTCCAGCAGTAATCTTGGAGGACAACTCGATTCTTTGGCGGATATGGTGAGTTTCGGATTTTTGCCAGGTGTTGCGATGATGAAAATGCTAGAACCTTTCGGAAATCAATTATTTGGAATCGAATTACCTTTTGAAATCAAATATTTCGGATTTTTGATTACACTTTTTTCTTGTCTTAGATTAGCAATTTTTAATTTGGATGATGACCAAAAATATTATTTCAAAGGTTTGAATACACCAAGTAATACGATTTTGATTTTTGGGATTTACTATCTAACGCAAGTTCCATTGCCCGAAAATTTAGAATTTTTATTTGGTGAAAATTTGACTAATGTTCATTTTTTTCCTTCACTTCTATCTTTAATTTTAATAACCATATTAAGTTCTTGGCTTCCTATTTCTCCAATTAAAATGATTGCGATGAAATTCAAATCAAAACAATTAAAAGATAATTATCCAAAACTAGCTTTGTTAATAGGCGGGATTTTGATTTTATTAATATTTAAAACAGTCGGGATTCCATTAATCATTATCTATTATATTTTGATTTCATTGATATTTCAAAAACAATTGAAGTAGAAATTAGATTTTAGAAGCTAGAAATTAGAATTAGAATAACAATCACTCATCAACTATAAATAATGAATTTAAAACTATATAAACCGCTTTGTGTTTTCGATTTAGAAACAACGGGAACTAATGTCGGAAAAGACAGAATCGTGGAAATCTGCATCCTAAAAGTCAATCCGGATGCTTCCCGAGAAAGTAAAACCTGGAAAGTGAATCCAGAAATGCCAATTCCAAAAGAATCTTCGGCAATCCACGGGATTTATGATGCTGATGTTGCAGAAGCGCCAACTTTCAAAGACATTGCGCCGAAAATTATGGAAATGATTTCTGGGACGGATTTAGGAGGTTTCAATTCCAATCGCTTTGATGTCCCTCTTTTAGCGGAAGAATTGTTGCGTGCAGGTTTGGATTTTGATTTGAGTAAATTCAAATTAGTTGATGCACAAACCATTTATCACAAAATGGAACCTAGAAATCTTTCCGCCGCTTATAATTTCTACTGTCAAAAAACTTTAGAAAATGCACACTCTGCAGAAGCCGATGTTTTAGCAACTTTTGAAGTTCTGGATGCACAAGTTGGTCATTACGAAGATTTACCTAACGAAGTTGCCGGTTTAAGCGATTTTTCTTTCCATAATAGGTTTGCAGATTTGGCCGGAATGATTCATTTTAATGAAAAAGAGCAGGAGATTTTTGCGTTTGGAAAATATAAAGGTCAAGTTGTGAAAGAAGTTTTCCAAAAAGATTTGGGTTATTATGGCTGGCTTCAGAATGCTGATTTCCCGCTTTATACAAAGAAAATATTTACTAAAATCCAGTTAAAATCCCGGTTCTAATTTATTAATTAAAAAATATTATGAAAATAATCTGCATAGGAAGAAATTACGGCGAACACGCCAAAGAATTAGGAAACGAGATTCCTGAAGACCCCGTAATTTTTATGAAACCTGATACGGCAATCCTGAAAAAAGGTTCTGATTTTTATATTCCTGAATTTTCTGATGATGTTCATTATGAACTGGAAGTGGTTTTGAAAATCTCTAAAGGTGGAAAATATATCCAGAAACAAAATGCCGGAAAACATTTTGACGAAATTGGCCTTGGTATCGATTTTACAGCGAGAGATTTGCAGTCAAAACTAAAAGATAAAGGTCTACCTTGGGAACTGGCAAAAGGTTTTGATGGCTCCGCCGTTGTTTCAGATTTTGTTTCAAAAGAAAATTATGATTTACAGAATTTGAATTTCTCTTTGACGAAAAACAATGATAAAGTTCAGGATGGAAACACTAATGAAATGATTTTCAGTTTTGATGATATTATAGCTTTTGCATCACAGTATTTTACTTTGCGAGTTGGCGATTTGATTTTCACAGGAACACCAAAAGGTGTTGGAAAAGTTTCTGAAAATGATATTTTGGAAGCTTATTTGGAAAAAGAAAAATTATTTTCACTTAAAATTCAGTAGACAAAAATCAGCCAACTCATTCTATTAATGGCTAAATTTTTGCTTTAAATAAACTATAAACCTAGGATTATGAAAAAAATTATTTTACCTGTAGATTTTTCTGATAGCTCTAATAAATTGGTAGATTATGCCGTGAGTTTTGCGAAAGATGTGAACGCAGAAATTGCTTTGATTCACGTGGCTGCCTCTGATATTGGTTTTGTAATTGGCGATATGGGTTTTCAGTATTTTCCGGAAGTGGAAGAAAACGAAATCAAATACGAGCTAAAAGAGTTAAATAGACTTGAACAACAAGTGATTTCTCAAGGTGTAAACTGCACTCATATTTTGAAACAAGGCATTGCCGGAGATACCATTTTGGAATTTGCTGATGAAAAAAATGCTGATTATATCGTAGTTGGTTCGCACGGAAGAAGTGGTGTTTATGATGTTTTCATTGGAAGTCTGACAAAAGAAATTACCAAGAAATCTAAAATTCCGGTTTTGGTTGTGCCTTGTCACGATGAGGAATAATTTTTTTAGGATTCAAGAACTTAAACAAGATTAAAAATAAAAGAACCCGTCTCGTTGCAATAACAAGACGGGTTTTTTATAAATATAATCAATTTATTTAACCTTCGTTTTTGTAGATTTTTGGGTCATAATAAGGGTGCTTCCCTTCTGTAGGAGAGTGATAGTCTTTATCTTTTTGAGCTCCCAACGTTACTACCAAAATATAACACCAATAGCAGAAAAATCCTGTAGCTACTAGGAATAAAATCCAATTCAGAACATTAGCCGTAAGGTCAAAAAAACCGAAAGACCATTTGAAAGCTGCGCTTAATGCTAACCAGAAAGATGTCATCTTTTTCTTTTTTTAAATTAACTTTGCACAAATTTATAAAAAATGTTTCGATTACTTTCTAAAGAAAGCAATATTTTTTCGGTTCCGGTTTACATTGGTTTTCTGTTTTTGATATTTTTATCACTTAATCTATTAGATTTCAAATACATAGATGTATTTCCAGCGATAATTACATTTATGGGAATCAGTTTAGGGTATTTTTTATTCAATGCGATTGCGCTTAATCAATTTTCGCATCTGCCACTTTTTCTTTATACAATTTTTGTGGCATCATTTTATGATGGAACAATTGACGTGGGATTGGCATTTACATTTTTGACGAGCGCGATTATTTTATTGATTTTAACCAGCCAAAACGACCAACTCAGAAAGAGTTCTTTTATGCTGGTAGGTTCTATTTTGGCATTTAATTATCTGGTTTTTCCGGCGAGTTGGCCTTTAGGAGTTTTTGTGATTTTTCATATTATTGGAACATCAGGTAGAATTGGACTTAATATTTTCCGTTTGTTATTCGGAATTATTTTGGTTGTTTTGAGCTACTTTGGATTGATGTATTTGATTCATTACACGACTTGGGACAAAACTTATTTGCCCTTCTACGGAAAGTTTGAAATGATGGATTCTTATTATCCATTATATATTTTAATTCCGATTGCATTGATGTTGTTGTACTCTTTGTCTGACCATTTCAAGCATTACAATGAGAAAAGCCCTATCAGCAGGTACAAATATACTTTTGTACTCGTTTTTTCTCTTGCCCAGTTGATAACCATCATTTTTTATATGGGCAAAGATTATGAATATCTTCTGCTTCTGGCATTACCGTCCAGCATTATTATCAGTAGAATGCTACGTTTCTTGCCCAAATATTGGATGCAGGAATTGGGACTTTGGATAATTGTTTTTTGCTTGGCAGCGTTTAAAATCGCTAATTTTGCACAATATTAAAATGGATGAAGAATGATTCAGATAGATGATAAATTAATTTCAGAAGATGTTTTCGCAGAAAGTTTTGTCTGCAATCTTGCAAAATGTAAAGGTGTTTGCTGCGTAGATGGAGACACGGGTGCGCCTTTGGATAAGGATGAGTTGCCAATTCTTGACGAAATTTTTCCGAAAATCAAATCTTACCTAAGACCAGAAGGCGTGAAAGCTATCGAGGAACAAGGAACTTGGGTGATTGATCCTTATGATGGTGGCTATGTGACGACTTTGGTCAACGGCAGCGAATGTGCTTATGTGATTTTTGACGAAAAAGGAACCACGAAATGTGGCATCGAAAAAGCTTATGAAGATGGTGTTGTGGATTGGAAAAAACCAATTTCTTGTCATCTTTATCCAATCCGTGTGAACGATTACAAAACTTTTGTTGCTTTGAATTATCACGAATGGGAAATCTGTAATGATGCTTGTACTTTGGGAAAAGAATTACAGGTTAGAATTTATCAATTCCTGAAAGAGCCGCTCATTAGAAAATACGGAGAAGATTTTTATAAAACACTTTGTGAAGCTGCCGAAGAATGGGAAAAAGAATATAATTCTTAATTAAGATTTGAAGCTTCAAAAATCAAAAACATTCCAAGAAAAAAGGATTCAAAATTAATTTTGAATCCTTTTTTTATTTTGTTGTTAAATTCCATTATTTGAATTCGTCATCAGAAACCGGCTGATTGATTTTGATATCAGAATTTTTCACCGAGACCTGTTGTCCGGCTGCATCAATAGACATTTCTTCCACAAATTTGATTCCGTCAATATCCGCATATTTTGAAATAATCATTGTTCCTTTATCGCCTTCTGTTTTCCAAAGCAAATTGGTTTTTGCATCAAAGTAATACTTGCTGTCATCAGAAGACAAAACGATATAATCTTTTCCATCAATTTGTTTTTTCTCAACAGTCTTCATTTTTTCAGGATTCATCCCAAGTGCATCCATCAATTTTGCATCTTTCAATTTTGCAACTTGGTCAGCAGGGAAATCTATTTTTTGTCCCATTTGGTTAGCAAAACCTTTTTCACCGTCAAAAACCTGAGACATCTCCTGCCCCATCATGCTTTGCGTAGACTTGAATTTGTTATCTTTCTTAACCGTTTTACCTTCCATTTCCATTCCCATCACACTGATAGTATTTTTCATAGAAAGTGTTTTTACAGATTCTAATTTTTGTTTTCCGCCCAACGCAGTTACATAATTATCAATCACTTGCTTAGCTGTCTGAGCTGAAAGATTTGCTACTGTCGCAACAGAAAGAGCAAATGTCAAAATCAATTTTTTCATTTAATTTTTAATTTATACAACGAAGATAGTTAAATATTAAGATTATCTTTTATCATTAGTTCGTAATAGAACATTTTTGTTACAAAAAAACAACTCCATGTGCTGAAGTTGTTCTAATTCTTTTTTGCGAAGATTAATCTTTTTTCTTGATATCGTCTTTCACATCTTTATAAGTATCGCTTACTGCTTTAGCTCCTTTCTCAGCGGTTTTCCCAGTCCATTTAGCGCCATCTTTCACACCTTCAGCAGTTGCGTTAGCGCCTTTTTTAACCGTTTTCCCAGTCCATTTTGCACCTTTCTTTACACCTTTTTTCGTAGCCTTAGCTCCTTTTTTCACTGTTTTTCCAGTCCATTTTGCAGCATCTTCTACACCTTCTCCTGTAGCTTTTGCACCTTTCTCAACAGCATTTCCAACTGCCTTAGCATCTTTTTTAACTTCTTGTTTTACGGTTTGAGCGCTCATTGCTACTGCTAATAACATTACAGCTGACAATGACAAAATTCCTTTTTTCATTTTTTGAATGTTTTTAAAATTAATAGTACAATATTAGCACAAAATAAGCCAAAAAAATTCATTCATATTTTAATTTTTAAAAATAAATTTTTCCGCTCTTTTCGACGAGGAAAAATAATATTTTTGCAAAACTTATGGCAAAGGCAAATCTCAGTACAAAGAAGAAAATTCACCAAAAAAGAAAAAGCGCATTTATCAAAAAGCGTTGGATTCTTTTGATTATACTTTGTATTTCTTTGCTGGGAACAGGATATTATCTAAGACAAAAAATCAATTATTACTTCGCTTACTATCTTGGAAAGCACTTTGAACACAAAAAACTATCGAATACAGAAGCTGAAGCTGCAAGAATTGAAAAAATTACTGGACTTTATGCCAACCAGACTTTTGGTCTTGATATTTCTCATTATCAAAGAAAAGAAGATATCCAATGGGACAGCTTGAGTATTGGAAACAGAACTATTCCTCTAAAATTTGTGGTTCTGCGGGCAAGTATGGGAAACCGAAAGCTGGATAAAAACTTTGATCATTTTTGGGAAACAGCGAAACAACATCAATTGATTCGTGGTGCTTATCATTTTTATCGTCCGGATGAAGATCCTGTGATGCAGGCTAATTCTTTTCTTTCTGTTGCCAAATTGGAATCCGGCGACCTTCCTCCAATTCTTGACATTGAGAAAAATCCTAGAAAAAAGTCTAAAGAACAATTGATTTCCGACCTCAAAGTCTGGATTAAAATAATGGAAGACACGTACGGCGAAAAACCGATTATCTATACCTACTATCATTATTATAAAGACTATCTGAAAGGCGAATTCGATGATTATCCGCTTTGGTTAGCCAATTATAATGATGTTCCAACGCCTTCACCAGATGATGAATGGCAATTTTGGCAATTTTCAGAAAACGGAATTGTTTATGGAATCAATTCTAAAGTGGATTTGGATATTTATAATGGGAATCTTTGGTCATTGAAAATGTTGACGATTGATTAATTCTTTATAAATTCAATCACATCTTTACTCAACTCCTCTGCTCTTTCAACAGGAACACCGTGAGAAGCACCTTTGAAAATTTTTAGTTTAGAGTTTGGGATTTCTTTTGCAATATATTCGGTGTGAGAACGAAGAATTAAATCGTTTTCTCCAGCAACAACGAAAACTTTCGCTTTGATTTTATTGAGTTGTTCTTTGGTGATTTTTGGTTCATCAATCATCAATTGAAGTAATCTGATATCACGTTCTGGTTTGTTTTCCGCTCTCATTTTTGCAGCATCCTTTTTCATATTTTCCACTTCATTTTCACCTACTCCATTGGGGAAAACGTTGGCGCCGCTTGTGACAATTTTATTTGTATTTTTTGGATATTTGATAGCAAATTCAATCGCTGTATTTCCGCCATCACTCCAGCCAAGAATATTGATTTTTTTGAATTTCAATTCATCGGCTAAAGCTTTCACATCATCAGCAAATTTTATGTAAGTCAAAGGCTCTTTTGAAATATCTGTGCTTTTTCCTTGAGCTCGCGTATCCATTGCAATGACTTTAAAATGCTTAGAAAGCTCAGGGATTTCTTTTGAAAAAGCATCGATACTTCCTCCGTTTCCGTGAAGTAAAAATAACGGTTCGCCTTTTCCGTAAACTTCATAATAGATATCCGCATCTTTTAGATGAAGAATCTTTCCAGCTTCAGGATTTTTACCAAAGTCTATAACTTGAGCAAAAGAAATTGTAAAAACAAACAGAGCGATTAAGGCTAATATTTTTTTCATTTCAATGGGATTGATTATCAAATTTAAAAATAAATTGAATTACTTTCTCACAGTCACATCAATGTTAATCGCTGGTGCGGCCATTCCAATTTTTTGCCAAGCGCCATAAAAAGACCTGTAATATCCGGATCTGAGAAGCGCACCACTCAAAGCAACTTTCCCATTGGAATCGCCAATGAACTGAATGCCAACAAAGAATTTACCCTCCAACCAGATTTTTTCTTTTTTAAGATCCAAAGAAAATGTTGAATCCTGCAATTGATCTTTGCCAATGGTCGCAATAATATCATTATCCAAAATCAGATTATTCGGTTTGCCATCTTTTTCGTCGTAAATCGTGTAGCGAACTTTGATTGGCGTGGTAGATTCGAATCTGGAAAAATTGATATTGATTTTATTGATTTTCAACTTTTTATTAGAACTGAATTCTACCGCAGTTTCCTCCACAACAGCATTTCCTTTCTCCATATTTGGGGTAAACATTATCGATTTTGATTTACTATTTACACCCAGATTCTTCTCTTTATAATTTTTCGGAGCGATGAAAACTTCTTGGATATTAGTGACTTTTTCGTACAAATAGATATTATGGGGATTCTGTTTTACAAAATCTTCTACAGAACTTCTGAACTGTTTGTATCCGGGAACATCTACAATAACTACTTTATCCTTCGCTACATTATCAAGCTTAATTTGAAATTTCCCATCTTCACCAGCCTGAATTCCATAGCTACTATTAACGATTCCAATCTTGGCAAAAGGAATAGGTTGGTTGTCATCTTTAGAAATAACAGTTCCAGAAATAGCCTGCGCCTGAAAAGTTAGAAATGTGAATAATGCAAAGATAAAGTTGATTTTTTTCATTGAAAATAATTTTCAGCAAACTTCTGAAATTTTCAACAGGCATTATCTCAAAGAAAAGTTAAAACAACTAAAACTTTAGTTAAATTTTTCGAGAAAAATCACAGAAAATCATCTACACACAATATCTATTTTTAATTATATTTATCGAATTATTAAAAATCAAATAATGAAAAATAATTTACTTTTTCTATTTCTAACCTGCGTTTGTTTTACAAAACTTTATTCGCAATCGGAGCAATTTTCGAAAATCAAAATCCCTTACTCTTCTCAACAAGAATTTCAAAAAATATTGGAAATCGCTGAGTTGGATCATTTTAAAGGAAAAAAAGGTCATTTTGTAGAGACCATTGTTTCCAGCGAAATTCTTGAAAAATTGAAATCAGAAAAATTTCAAGTCAAAATTTTGGATGAAAACGTCATCGAAACTTTTCACAAAAAATATCTTGAAGAAAAAAATACATCATTCAAAAATTTTACTCCAGCTTGCAACGGTACCTATTCTGACCCTGTGAATTACAGAACTGGAAGTATGGCAGGTTTTCTTAATTATAATGAAGTTTTTCAGGATTTGACGAAAATGCATACGCTGTATCCCAATCTCATAACGGACAAAGCACCAATCAGTACTTTCAAGACCGCGGAAAACAGAGATATTTTCTTAGTAAAACTTAGCAATAATCAAATCAATACTCCAAAAAAGAAATTGCTTTTCACCGCACTTCACCACGCAAGAGAAGCCGGATCTATGCAACAATTGATTTACTTTATGTGGTATCTTTTGGAAAATTACGCTTCCGATCCTGAAATAAAAACGATTCTAGACAAGACGGAACTCTACATAGTTCCAATTGTAAATCCAGACGGATTTTTCTACAACTGGAACACAAATCCGAACGGTGGCGGAATGTGGAGAAAAAACAGAAGAAACAATGGAGGTTCTTTTGGTGTTGACAACAACAGAAATTATGATGCAAGATGGGGAACAACGGGAATTTCTACAAATCCAACTTCTGATACCTACTGTGGTCCAGCTCCTTTTTCCGAACCAGAAAACCAAGCTATAAAATGGCTTTGCGAACAGAATCAGTTTATTGTTGCCATCAACAATCATACTTTTTCTGGTTTGATGCTTTTCCCTTATGGTTTTGATTATGACCAACCAACGCCAGATCACGATATATTTACCATACTTGGCGATGAGATGGTAAAGAAAAGTGGCTATATCAATCAACTTTCTTCCGCGCTATATCCCACATCCGGATCATCTGACGATTGGATGTATGATCCTACTCCTCAAAAACCAAAAATATTTGCCTACACACCGGAAAATGGATTTAGTTTTTGGGATACGCCTTCTCAAGTGAGCATCAACAATAGAGGAATGTTATTTTCAAATCTTTCTATTTTGAAATCTTTGTACAATTATTATACTATCGAGGACAAAAGTAATTACAACATTTCTGGGCAGACTTTCACAATTGATATTTCTGCAAGAAAAATAGGACTCGGAACCGGCACATCTGCAGTGACATTGGTAAGTAATACACCGGGAATTAATATTACCAATGCCAATTCCAACATCCCAGATTCCGCACAAGGCTCTTCTACTAACTTATCTTTTTCTGGAAACATCACAGAATCTCCAAATGTTGGAGATCTGGTTTCTTTTAGTTTGAAAATTGACAATGGCGATTTTGTTCAAACCATTCCTATTTCAAAAATATTCGGGACTTCTAAAGTTTTATTAAATGACGAAGGAAACACAATGGACAATTGGAATAAAACAGGAAGTTGGGGAATTACCAATGCGGCATCTTCTTCGTCTCCAAGTTCTATCACAGACAGTCCAAATGGTAATTATGCCAATGGTTCTCAGACCTCTATCACATCAAAAAATTCTTACAATTTGACTAATGTAAAAGCTGCCTGGATCAGTTTCAAAACCAAATGGAACATAGAAAACGGATACGACTCCGCAATTTTTGAAGTTTCGGACAATGGCGGAAGCACTTGGCAAACGCAATGTGGAGAATTCACAAATCTTGGATCAGCCGATCAACTCATTAACCAACCTCTTTATGATGGAAAATCTGAAGGTTGGAAATTTGAAAAAATATCGCTTTCCAACTATATTGGAAAAAATATTAAGATTCGTTTTCGCCTGATTGCAGATCAAGCTGTTACAGAAGACGGAATCTATCTGGATGACATAAAGCTTGAAGTTATCGAGAATTTTTTAAATGTGAATGAAACTGATAAAAAAAGTATAAGCATCTATCCAAATCCTGTAAAATCTGTGCTTAGCATCATTTCATCAGAGAACAAAAAAAGTTTTGAAATATATGCTTTGGATGGTAAACTGCTGAAAACTGGAAAAATAAATTCAAATAAAATTGATGTTTCAAACCTGAATTCTGGAGAATATCTCCTCAAGCTAGATAATGAGAAAGTCATCAAATTCATCAAAAAATAATAGATAAAGCGATTCCCAAACGAATCGCTTTTTTATTTCGTATTTTTGCACCTCAAATAAACACCCAATCTCTAACCTCCATCATCCAACAAAAAAATGAATTACGTTTCTGCAGAAAATCTTAGCAAATCATACGGCGTTAAAATCTTATTCAAAAATATCAATTTCCACGTGAACGAAGGCGACAAAATTGCTATCGTTGCCAAAAATGGGAGCGGAAAGTCTACCCTTCTGAAAATCCTGATGGGCAAAGAAATTGCCGACAGCGGAACAACGGTTATTAACAAAGACATTCAGGTAGTTTTGTTTGACCAGGAAATTGATTTTGACCCGAAATTGTCTGTAGAAGAATTTATGATGACTTTGGATTCTGCCCCAATTTTAGCTTTGAAAAAATACCATTACGCATTAACTTCTGAAAATCCTGATGATATGGAAGCGGCTTTGGCAGAGATGGAAATCCATAAGGCTTGGGATTTGGAAAACGAAATGGAACAAATCCTTTCTCAGCTCAAAATCACAGATTTGAAAGCGAAAATGGGAACGCTTTCCGGCGGACAAATCAAGAGAATTGCGCTTGCAAAACTTTTGACAGAAACCAGAGCTGAACATCGCCATACCTTATTGATTATGGATGAACCGACCAACCACTTGGATGTGGAAATGGTAGAATGGCTGGAAAACTATCTGAGTAAGGCTAAAATCACTTTGCTTCTCGTAACGCACGACCGTTACTTTTTGGATGCCGTTTGCGACAAGATCTGGGAAATGGAAGACGGCAATCTCTACCTACACAACGGAAGTTATGCGACTTATCTTGAGAACAAAATGATTCGTGAGGACAATCTGAACTCAACGATTGATAAAGCACAAAACCTTTACAGAAAGGAGTTGGAATGGATGAGACGACAGCCAAAAGCAAGAACCACGAAGTCCAAATCCAGACAAGATGACTTCTACGAAACCGAAAAAGTAGCGAAAACCGACACCAGAAAAGAAAAGCTGGAACTGGATTTCGAAATGAAAAGATTGGGAAATAAAATTCTTGAACTTCGGGACATCAATAAAAGTTATGGTGAGAAAGTTTTATTCAAAGATTTTTCTTACCAATTCCAAAGAGGTGAAAAAGTGGGAATCGTTGGAAAAAACGGTGCCGGAAAATCGACTTTACTGAATATCATCCAAGGTTTTGAACCAAAAGATTCCGGCGAAATAGAAACCGGAGAAACGATTAAATTCGGCTATTTTGCACAGAAAGGTTTGCAATATAAAGAGGACGAAAGAGTGATTGATTTCATAAAAGAAATCGGTGAGAATTTCCCTTTGGCTAATGGTAAAACCATCTCTGCTTCTCAGTTCTTAAGATTATTCTTGTTTGATGACCAAACGCAATATTCGCCCATTTCAAAATTGTCTGGTGGAGAAAAACGTCGTCTGCACTTGATGTATATTCTTTATCAAAACCCAAATTTCCTGATTTTTGATGAGCCGACGAATGATTTGGATTTGCCTACATTGACGGTTCTTGAGAATTTTCTTCAGAATTTCCAAGGCAGTTTAATCATCGTTTCGCACGACCGTTATTTTATGGACAGAATTGTGGACCACGTTCTGGCTTTTGAAGGTGACGGAAAAATCAAAGAATTTGTTGGGAATTTCTCAGAATACAGAGAACATCTGAAAAACGAGGAGAAAAATCCAAAAGAAGAAAAGTTGGAAGCTGGAAGTCGGAAGTCAGAAGATACAACGATTCCGCTCAATGTGACCAACCAACAATCAGCAACCAACAACCAGCAACCAAAAAAGAAATTATCTTTCAAAGAACAACACGAGTTGGAAACCATCGAGAAAGAAATGCCAAAGCTGGAAGAGAAAAGAGCCGGAATATTAGAACAACTCAACAACGAATCTGACTACGACAAAATCTCAAAACTATCTTCCGAATTAGAGTCGATTTCCGGAAAATTGGAAGAATTTGAAATGCGTTGGTTGGAGCTTCAGGAATAATTGATAAATATCATAAAATCATAATATTTTGATTTTAAGTCAATTAAATCATATTTATATTATTATTTAGAATTATTTAAAATAATACTGGGTAGGTGTTAACACATTTTATACTTTTGCACAGTTTTTAAATATTCTAAATAAACTATGAGAAAAAATGCTGTTGCAATAGGTCTTATTACTTTGTCTGTTTTTGGCTACGGTCAGGAAAAGAAAACAGATTCACTGAATGTAAGAACCATAGAAGATGTCAAGCTTCATAAAGCGGGAAATCCGAATAAGGCAAAAACTTTCACTACCAAGTCCAACCTTTACGTGATGGAAAATCCGCAGGCCACTGCTATTGTAACTCACGAAATCATCGAACAACAACAGGCACAGCAATTGTCGGATGTCGTACGAAACATCAACGGAATGTATATTACTTCTGCTAGAGGTGGTTCTCAGGATAGTTTCGGTGCAAGAGGTTACACTTTTGGCAACGAGAATATATATAAAAACGGTGCTCGTGTCAACAGCGGTATTTTTCCAGAAGTTTCGGGAATGGAAAGAGTGGAAGTTCTGAAAGGCGGTGCGGCCATTCTTTACGGAAATGTAGCACCCGGCGGAATCCTCAATATGATTACCAAAAAACCATTATTTCACCAAGGAGGAAGCGTTGCCTTGAGTGCGGGAAGTTGGGACAATTATAAAGTAGCTCTGGATTTCCACGATGCACTTTCAAAAAGTTCTGCGTTCCGTGTGAATGGTGCTTTTGAAGATAAAGGCAGTTTCCGTGATAATATAACGTCTCAAAAATATTACTTCAACCCAAGTTTTCTTTTCAATATCTCAGACAAAACGCAATTAATCGTTGAAGGTGACTATCTGAAAAATTATTTCACTCCGGACTTTGGAATTGGAACATTGGTTCTGGACACAAAAACTTCCAGGTCTGTGATCAACGATTTACTTGACATTCGTAAAAATGCTGGTGTTGATTTTCAGTATCAGAACGCACAAATGGCTACAAGCACGGTCACCTTGAATCATCAAATCAACAACAACTGGAACTTGAATGTTGTTGGTTCTTATCAGAATTATACCAAAGATTTTTTCGGGAATGAAAGAATGCAGTGGAATTTTCAGCCTAACAACGGTTCTTATCTTTGGAACAGAAGTTTGACCAAGACTTATAACGAACAAAACTACGGTTCTTTGCAAGCTAACTTAAACGGAGAATTCAAGACGGGACAAGTTAAACATAAACTACTTTTCGGTGCAGACGCTGACTATCTTCAGTCTGACAGTTATACCTATTTTCTACAAAAACAAAATGGAAGCTGGAACAATGGCGCTTTAACTTATGGAACCAACGGGAATAACGCCAGTGGAAACGTTCTTTTAACAGATGAATCTACTTGGGCTTCAGGTTACAAACCAGAAACATCAAAACAAAGTTTGACAAGAACACCAACAAGAAGAGCTGGCGTCTACCTTCAAGATTTGGTTTCCATAACCGAAAAATTCAAATTGCTGGCTGGAATCAGATGGTCTTATTTGGAGAATATGCCGGTTTTGAAAACTAATTATCAATTTGATACACAAAATTTCAGCAAAACATCTACAGCTGGTAAACTTAGTAAAAATGCCTTCTCACCAAGAGTTGGCTTAGTTTATGAATGGACAGAAAGCTTGATGACGTTTGCCAGTTACACCAATTCATTTGTTCCAAATACAGGAAATGACATTAATGGTCAATCGCTGGACCCGTCAATTGTAGACCAATGGGAAGTGGGTTTCAAGAAAAATCTGTTTTCAAACACTTTAGCTTTTAATGCCACAGCTTATCAAATTGACAACAGTAATCTTGCACAGATGGCACCATTCAACAGTGTGGGACAAGTGAATACGGACACTAACATCAAAGAACTTACAGGTAAAACTCGAAGCCGTGGTGTGGAAGTTGACATTACCGGTAATCCTTTACCAAATCTTTCTGTAATAGCAGGATATTCTTATAATCATATGACCTACCTCGAAACACCAAACACGGATGGAAGTTTTATTGAAGGCGAAAGAATTGTAAGAACACCAATGAACACTGCCAATGCATCAGTTTTCTACACTTTTGATAAATATGTTAAAGGTCTTAAGATTGGAGCGACAGCATTTTATACCGGAAATCGTTATGGTGGATGGAATAACTTGAAGGATGCAAATGGTAATCAAAAAACAGATAGACTAATACCAATGACTGATTTTACTCAAGTTGATTTCAGCGTAGGTTATCAGTACAAAAAGTTCCTTATCCAAGGGAAATTGGCTAATGCTTTCAATGTTTTAAATTATAATGTTCACGAGAACTACTCGGTAAACCCAATTATGCCAAGAAACTTTTATGTGACTTTGACATATAAACTTTAATAAATATCAAATCAAATTTCTAAAAATAAAAGTGGAGTCATACATTTGTCTCCACTTTTTCAAATTTAAAAAACAAATATAAAAATGGATAAAATCAAGAATACAAAAACGTTTATGAGAATCACGCACCGATATCTGGGCTATTTTTTGGCTGGAATAATGGCTGTTTATGCTATCAGTGGCGTTTTGTTGGTTTACAGAGATACAGATTTTCTTAAAAAGGAAAAGAGTTATGAGAAGAAATTCGAGGCTAATTTGGATGAGAAAAAACTAGGAAAAGAAATCAAAATCAAAGGGTTTGAAGTGGAGAAAACGGAAGGAGATGTAATGTTTTTCAAGCAGGGAACTTATAATATGAAAACAGGAGAAGCAAAATATTCTAAAAAAGAATTACCATTCGTTTTAGACAAAATGACGAAACTTCACAAATCTCAATCCAAAGACACACTATCTCCACTGAATACATTCTTCGGAATTTCCTTATTTTTCTTTGTAATTTCTAGTTTCTGGATGTTTAATCCTAAGACAAAAGCTTTCAAACGCGGTATGGTTTTCACAGCTATCGGATTGGTAATTGCTTTGATTTTGACGTTTATTTAAACAATTAAATAAAATGCAGAGCCTTCAATAAAACATTAAGACTCCAGATTATAACCATTAATCCTACTCCGACAAACATTGCTTTAAGAGGTAATTTCCCTGCCAGTTTTGCAGCAATTGGAGCAGCTAGAACGCCTCCTAAAATCAAAGCGGCAATCAATTGCCAATGACTGATTCCGATGACTGAAAAGAATGTCAATGCACTGGCGAAGGTTACAAAAAACTCCGTTAAACTCACTGTTCCGATAATATAACGTGGGGTTTTTCCTTTCGAAATCAAGGTTGATGTGACTAATGGTCCCCAGCCTCCACCACCAAAGGAATCCAAGAAACCACCAGCTCCAGCAAGCCAACCAACCCTTTTGGTCTTTTTGCGTTTCTTATTTTTCTTAAAAGCATTGAACAAAATTCTGATTCCAAGGATGAAAGTGTATGTTGCCAGAATCGGTTTGATGATTCCGGCATATTTCTCCCCGAAATAAGACAAAAGCAATGCACCCAAAACTGCTCCGATAACTCCCGGAATCAAAATATTTTTGAATAATTTCTTATTGATATTCCCAAATTTATAGTGGCTAAATCCGGAAGCGCCGCTGGAAAACATCTCTGCTGTATGAATACTGCTACTGATTGCCGGCAAAGGAATCCCTATATACAAAAGTGCGGCTGTGCAAGTCACACCATAGCCCATTCCTAATGCGCCATCAATCAATTGTGCTAAAAATCCGACCAAAAATAACCAGAAAAATCGTTCATCTGTATTATGATTCAGATATTGATAAGCAACTTGCAAATCTTTGAATCCGATATAAAATGACACTATATTTCCTATCAGCAAAACGACAAATGCCCAGAAAAACACAGTTGCAATCCTTCGCCATTTCTTCTCGCCATTAATAATGAAAAGAGATTTCCTCTCTTGCGAATCATTATTTCCACGAAAGAAAAAATCTTGATCAGAAGGGAGACTTGGAGCGAAATATAAGTTTTTTCTTTCTTTAATTTTATTAATTATCAATTGATCTTGAGCAGAATCTTCTGTCGCCACAATGAACAAATCTGCAATTTCTAAATATGAATCATCAAAATCCTCATTAATAATCCTGACCGAAGTATTTTCCAGCAACAGGTTTTTGATATCATCAGAAAGTCTCTTGGCAAGAACGCTGATATTAGCATCCGGAATATTCTGCATCAAATCATTGAGCTGTTCAGAAGCTAACTTTCCACCGCCGACAATCAGGATTTTGTTAGTCGATGCATTGATAAAAACCGGAAGTGAAATTTTGGATGTCAAGGTTTTTCTTATTTAAAATTATTGAATTAAACCTGCACCGACTGTTACAAAACTGGATTCATCGATAAAGATGATTCCGCCGTTTGTCGCCAAATCTTTGTAAGAATCATAAGCCAAAGGTTTTGCTGTTTTTAATTTTAATTTTACAATTTCGTTGAGAGAAACTTGTTCCACTTCCTGCTTTTCCAGAGTATTGACATCGAGTTTGTATTCAATTTCTTTGATGACACCTTTTACTTGAGTTGTGTTGTTTTGAATCAAATATTTTGCACCAGATTTCAGCGGTTTATCGCCCATCCAGCAAACGAGAACTTCTAATTCCTGTTCAATTTTTGGAAGGTCGTCGGATTTTACAATCAAATCGCCACGGCTGATATCAATATCATTTTCCAAATGCAAAATCACACTTTGAGGAGCAAAAGCTTCTTCTACTTTTTCCTGATTGATTTCGATGGCTGAGATTTTACTTTCAGTTCCGGAAGGTAAAATCGTCACCGAATCTCCAACTTTGTAGATTCCGCTGGAGATTTTCCCTGCGTAACCACGGTAATCGTGAAGTTCATCTGTCTGAGGACGAATGACGTATTGCACCGGAAATCTCGCTTTGTCCAGATTGATTGTATTTTCCAATTCCACAGATTCCAGATAATCCAATAAAGTTTTTCCCTCATACCAATTCAGGTTTTCAGATTTATCAACGATATTGTCACCATCTAAAGCCGAAATTGGAATATAAACGACATTATTCAATGACAGCTGTTCTGCCATTTCTGAATAGTCATTTTTGATATTGTTAAAAATGTCTTCGGAATAATTAACCAAATCCAGTTTGTTAATCGCCACTACAACATTCGGAATGTTAAGTAATGATGCAATAATCGAATGCCTTTTGGTTTGTTCTATGATTCCGTTTCGAGCGTCAATCAGGATGATAATCAAATCCGAATTGCTGGCTCCGGTAATCATATTTCGGGTGTACTGAACGTGACCGGGTGCATCCGCAATAATAAATTTCCTTTTAGGTGTGGAGAAATATTTGTACGCCACGTCAATGGTGATTCCCTGTTCACGTTCTGCTCTCAAACCATCTGTTAACAAAGCTAAATCAAGTTCGCCATCATTCTTGAATTTGCTGGCGCGTTCAACAGCTTCCAACTGGTCTATCAGAATGTTTTTGCTATCGTATAATAATCTGCCTATCAGTGTGCTTTTTCCGTCGTCTACACTTCCTGCTGTGATGAATCTTAATATGTCCATTTTTTTGATAATTGATAGTTAATAGTTGATAAATGATTTTACAATTAGCTTTAGATTATAATCATTCATCAATTATCATTCATCATTAATAATTAAAAATAACCTGCTTTTTTTCTGTCCTCCATTGCGGCTTCCGAAGTTCTGTCGTCTATTCTTGTTTCGCCTCGTTCGCTGGTTTTGGTGGTGATAATTTCGGCAATCACCTGCTCTAGATTACTCGCTTCCGATAATACTGCTGCAGTACATGTCATATCGCCAACTGTTCTGTAGCGAACTTTTTCTGTGGTCACGACATCATTTTCATCAAGATTGACAAACTCGTTCATTGCGATGAATTGATTATCTAAATTGAGAACTTCGCGTTCGTGTGAGAAGTAAATCGAAGGTAATTGAATATTCTCTCTCAAGATGTAATTCCAGACGTCTAATTCTGTCCAGTTACTGATTGGAAACGCTCTCACTTGTTCTCCTTTGTGGATTTTTCCGTTGTAAGTGTTCCAAAGCTCGGGACGCTGAAGTTTCGGATCCCATTGCCCAAAATCGTCGCGAACGGAGAAAATACGTTCTTTGGCTCTGGCTTTTTCCTCATCACGTCTTCCGCCACCAATGCAACAGTCGAATTCGAATTCTTCAACGGTGTCCAACAATGTGAAAGTCTGCAGTGCGTTTCTGCTCGGCAATTTACCTTTGGGTTCTCTCAAACCTTTTTCTTTAATAGTGTCTTCTACTTTTCTTACAATTAGTTTTTCTCCAATCTGCTCAGCTAATTGGTCACGAAATTCCAGAACTTCGGGAAAATTATGACCTGTATCGATGTGAACTAACGGAAATGGAAATTTGCCTGGACGAAAAGCTTTTAGTGCTAGATGAACGAGGGTAATGCTGTCCTTACCTCCACTGAAAAGCAAAGCTGGACGTTCAAACTGCCCCGCAACTTCCCTGAAAATATGAATGGCTTCGGATTCTAACTGCTCCAGATAATCCAAATGATATTTTGACATTTTAATCTTAATTAATTGTTATTTATGAACGTGAAGTCCACATTCTTTTTTGCTGGCATCTTCCCACCACCAGCGACCTGCACGAAAATCTTCGCCTGGCTGAATTGCTCTTGTACAAGGCGCGCAACCAATGCTAACGAAACCTTTGTCGTGCAAAACATTATAAGGAATATTATTTTTTTTAATGTAATCTCTTACTTGTTCCGTTGTCCAGAATAGGATTGGATGATACTTGATGATTTGGTTCGACTCATCCCATTCGAATTGAGAAAGATTTTCTCTCGCTACAGAATGTTCTGCTCTGAGTCCTGTAATCCAGATTTTGTTACCTTTCAATGCTCTTTTCAACGGATGAACTTTTCTAATCTCACAGCAGGTTTTCCTGTTCTCTACAGACCTGTAAAATGAATCCGGTCCATTGTCCTGAATGAATGGTTCCAATTCTTCCGGATTTGGGTAATAGGCTTTTATATGTAGTTTGTACTTGGATTTGGTTAAATTCCAAGTGTTATAAGTATCTTCGAATAATCGACCTGTGTCCAGCGTAAAAACTTTTATTGGTAAATCTTTGACCAAATCTGTAATTACTTGGTCTTCGAAACTAAAGCTTGTTGAAAAGCAAACTTCATCGGGAAAAGTATTTGTCAGAATCTCCAGAACTTCATCTATCGATTTTGATTCAATATTTTCATCTATAAGTTTTTGGTAAGTTTTTTTTAGTTCGTTCTCCATCATTCAATGTAATCAGGTACAAATTTAACAATTCATTCAATTTTGACCAAATTAGTATAATTTAAAATACGTTAAAAAATTAATAGAATCTTTTAACATCAATTTCGGATTCGAGATTCAAATTATTCTCGATAAAATCAAATAGTACTTTTGAAAAATAACTTCCGTTATAAACACCTCTTGCTCCCAATCCATTAAAGATGTAGAAATTCTGATATTTCTGATGCCTTCCTAAAATTGGTCTTCTGTCCGCAACCGTCGCACGAAAGGCTACATTGATATCTTGAATTTCAAAGTCATTTTTATAAATTCCCTTAAGTGCTGATTTTAATTCTTCGACTGATTCATCATTGATATTATTAGTTTTATCAAAACGGTCATAACTTCCACCGTAGTAATAGTTATCATTCTGAAGATTAAATAAGAAATGCTTTTTCTTAATAATGTAAGAGTCTGGAACTTTATTTAACTTAACTTTCAAACAATGGCCTTTGTTAGGTTGAATTGGAATATTACTAAAAAATGGATTAGTGTTGCTTGCAATACCTTCGCAGAAAATAAGATTTTTAAATGTGAAATTTTTATACGAATTGTTTGCAGTATCAATTAATTGATAATCGAATTTTTCTTTGATTAAATAATTGTTGTCTTCTAAATAATTCAATATATCTGTAAAGAAACTAGAAACATCAATTCTGCAGGATTGATTGACCTTTCCAGCTCCGAAAGAATTTTCAACAGACTCTAATTTTATAAAATCCGGGTTAAGGTAAGACTTCAAATCTTCTTTCTGAGAATTTTTGGTCCATTGCACTTTCTCGGAATCATTATGAAAAATTCGAACAACATTTTCATCAATCAAATAATTTTTGGAAGTATAAGTTTCTATTTCTTTGAAGATAACATCCAGATAATCGATTTGTTCCTGGGACTTCCAAAATGTATTAAATCTCTTCAGGATAACAGGATTACAAACGCCAGCAGAAATCTGAGAAGCGGAGATATTTTCATCATAAAAAATCTTGAAAGATTTCTTTTCCTTAATCAATTGATGAGCGAAGAAAACTCCAGCATATCCAGCTCCAACGATGATGTAATCTACCTGTTTCATAAAATAAAAAACCTGAGTAAAGATACTCAGGTTTTTTTATTTGGATTATGAGAAATATTAGTAATTCCACATATCATTTTCCATTTGAAGAATCTGTGCTTTGATTCTGTCGCTTTCTTCCAATTGGCCTTCTGCATCATTCGGAATATACTCATCGATGATACCGCTTCCGCCTCTACCAAGACCATTGTCCGCTTTATAGATTACTGATGAAAATCTTCTTGCATTAAGAACATCATCAAAAGTAATATCAGAAGTAGAGTTTTTAGCATTAAAGATATAATTGCTGCTTAGAACTTGTCTAGCATCCGGATAATAGATCCAGAAAAGATCAATTAAATCACCAGCTTCATTTAAGATAGAAGGATCAACCGGAGCTCCAGATTCTTGCATTTGTTGTGCTCTTTCTGCTTTTAGAATCGCCGCATTTGGATCTTCACCCATCGCTGCAATTCCAAGTAGTCTATATCTTAATTGAGTATCTCTCTTATCGATATACCACATTCCCATCAACTTAAGTGCCTTAACTTTTTCAGTTTTGGTTTCAGAAAAACCAACATTGGCTTCAATGTCACTTTTCTTGATTTTGTACCAAGAACCGTCTAAGTTCACAAGCATAGTCCCTGGTTCAATAGAAGGCGCTTTGGTTGTTTTTTTAACAGTTTTTTTCTTTTTACCTTTACCAGTAGTTACAGTTTCTTCAGTAGCAGCAGGCTGAGCAGCTCCGTTATACTCCAAAACATCCGCCAGTCTAGTAGAATATTTCATAAACATTCCATCAACTTGCTTGTTACCAGTTCCTTTTAATGAAGTAAAATATTTTAAAAGTCTTTGCGCTTCTGCATCTTCGATTTTATTAGCGTTCATTATTTCGGTAAAATAATTATCTACCATTGGAACAGACGTTGCAGCAGCAATTCCCTCAGGAGTTAATCTGCTTGTAAAATCATCGCCAGAATAAACTTCTTTTATTTTACCTGAATTAACAGCATCTAATAAGATCTGATAAAGAGACTTGTTTTGAGAAACCAAGCCATCAGCATTATGGTAAAAAGGCTGATTGATTTTATCATTCATATCAATAATCTCCCATACAACCATACTTCTTAAGATGTCTTTATCCTCGATAAATCCATATTTAAGAGGTGTAATACTATCTTTCTTAATCTCACGATCTTCTCTGAAAGTCTGTGGCGAATTAGCATTAAGAATGCTACTCTGTCCAAAAACCATTGTTGAGGAAAGACAAATTAAACTATATATAATCTTTTTCATAATAAGTATTGAAATATAAAATCAATCAGATAAACTGTTTTTTAATTTTTTATAGTGCACTAATAACAACCCCACTAATATTAGGAAGTACTACCCCACTTAATCCTTGTGCAGTTGCCTGAACATCAAAGATTGCTATGTTATCTCCAGATCTCAAGCCTTTTGTTAAAGGTTCAACAGGAGCTAATGAGTTTCCGTTTACAGTCATTACTGCTTTACCAGGAACTTTAACTTTGAAGCTTACAACGTTAAAAGACACAGGGAAATCAAAATCTTTAAGCGTAGCCGTTAAAGTTTGTTTTGAAATCATGTTTGCAGGCATAACGTCATAACTCTTACCTCTGATCTCTCCTCTTGGTGGAGGGATATTTTTAATTCTAAATTTGAAAGGCTGAGTAATTGTTTTTCCACTTGGTGATTTTCCAGCAATTGTAAGTGTAACCTCATTACCAGAACCTGGTGTAACATTCCATTTTCCACTGCTTCCGCTAACAGATGCACCAGCAGCTGATAAAGTAGTAGCACTAAGATCTGCACCTAAGATTGATCCTGAAACTGGGTTGGAAAGTCCTCTGTAAAGAACATTCATTTTGTCAGCTGCTAAGATTGCACCACTCTGTTCTTTAAGTGCTTCTGCACCAGAAACTACATTAAGTGTATGTGCATATGGAAGTGAATGTGCCTTTCCATTTTTATCGTTAAATGTAATAGTCCCTTGGAATTTTTGCTCTCCAGTAGAACCTGTATTAGGCGTAATAATACCTTGTCCATTTACAACTTGAGCTCCAGAAATTGATAGACCAGGTACTGAACTAGCAAAAGTTCCGATCGCCACTTTAATTTGAGCTGGTTCACCTTTCATAACTGAACTTGGTCCAGATACTAAAGCTTCGTAAGCATCAAATTTGATATCAGCATCCACTTTCTCCTGAAGCATAGAAGTGATTGCATCTGACTGCAAGTTTCTAGCTTCTGACTGTATAACTTCTAAGTTAGAAAGTGCAGCAACTAATGGTTGGTTATAAAATTTATACTGGATCCACCCTTTTGCAGCTCTTTTATCTCCCTTAGGAAAATCTGCAACAAGTGTTTTTTTAGCTCTTTCAGCAACATCTTTCAATTGAGGATTAGCTCCGAAAGTACTTACAATAAAATCTCTTAAGCCATTAATCTTAGCTTGAAGATCTGTAGCCGTTTTAGATGGGTTTTTTTCATCACCATCTTTAAAGAAGTTATTAGTAGCTGGCTCAGTATTGTTAAGAGCAGTAAAACTTTCTTCAACAGCCAAAGTAGGATTGTACTCAGCTTCGGTGCTCATTTTAGTTTTAAGGTCTTCGATAAAATTAACTAATTCGTTAGTTTTTCCTTCTAAACCTTTATACTGATCTAACAATGGACCATAGTTTTCTGGTGAAGAAACAGCCTTAGCTTCTAAAGTCTTTTTGAAAATCTTATCATTCTTGTCCTGAACTGTAAGTCTGGTATCAGTTAATGATTGATTGGTATCTTTATATGATCTGATGATTTCCTGATCGATCTGCATTGCAAGCATCGCAATGAAAACCAAATACATCAGGTTAATCATCTTCTGACGTGGTGTCTGTTTACCTCCTGCCATTTTAATACAATAATTTAAATGTTAAACAATAATTAAAATGATAGTGATTAAGACTTCATTGCGCTAAGCATGCCACCATAAACTCTGTTAAGGCTATTAAGATTAGAAGTTAAACCTTGTAATTCCTCATTGAATTTTTCTGATTGTGCTGCAGATTTCTGGATATCTTCAACATATTTTTTACTGAACTCAGACTGTTTTTGACCTTGTTCCAATTGTAAAGCATATAAAGCATTCATACTCTCAAGGTGAGAAGCAGCAAGATTCAATTGCTCGTTATATTTGTGAGTAGAAGCAGAAACATCTACAGTTTGGTTGATTTGATCTACGGAAGATGAGAATTTATCAATTCCGCCTCTTAATCTTTCGAATAAGCTTACGTCTAATTTAGCATCAGCTAACATTTTGTCAAGCTTGTCAGATAATGAAACTTCCAATTCTTTATTTTCTACTTTAGCAACAACTTTTCTTGGTTGTCTTTCAGCAGACTCATCCAATAATTCTGGGTAAACGTTTTCCCAAGCATAATTTTCTTCTTTTGCTGGTGGATCGAATGCGAAGAACAAGAAGATGATTGCTTCTGTAATCAAACCTGCAGCAAGTGCTACGTTACCAGTAATAGGTCCTACGTGCCAGTGCGTCATTTTGAATAAAGCACCTAAGATTACGATAGCTGCACCAAACGAATAAACAAAGTTAGTTATTGATTCTTTAGTTTTAAACATTTTTTCAATTTTTAGTTAGTTAGTAAAAGTTAGTTTATTTTATAATTTATTTTGTTTTTCTTGTGAATTTACCTGCTCCAGCTGGAATATCCTGGATAGTTCTGAACCCGATATAACTTCTTGCAGAATCTTTTCTTTCCCAATCTCTGTACCCAGTCATTAATAGATAACCTACATCTTTCCAAGAACCACCTCTTACAGTTTTCTTAACTTCTCTGTAAGCTTGGTTAGATAAATATGGATTTAAAGTTGATGAGAATTCGTAAGTTGAGTTATTGTAAGGAGACTCTGTCCATTCTGCAACATTTCCTGCCATATCATACAAACCATATCCATTTTTAGGGAATTTTTTTACAGGACCTGTGTAAGTATAGGTTCCTTTTTTCTCATCTTCTATATAAGTACCTCTTTTAGGTTTGAAGTTGGCTAAGTAGCATCCTCTATCATCCTGCAAATAAGGCCCTCCCCAAGGATAAGTAGCATTTTGGATTCCACCTTTTGCAGCATACTCCCATTCAGATTCTGTTGGAAGACGGAATCTCATAGCTTTTTGCTTTTTCTTTTTAAGACTGTTGTTATAATCGGTTTTGATTTTAGTTTTGAAATCACAATAAGCTCTAGCCTGATCCCAAGTTACACCAACAACAGGATATTCTTTATAGGCATTATGCCAAAAATATTGATCAAACAAAGGCTCATTGTAAGCATAGTTAAAATCCTTAACCCAAACTGTAGTGTCTGGATAAACGGCAATACTTTCTTTCTTAAGATACTTAGTCCCTCTATCTTTATCTTTTACCGCAGAAGCAACATCTTCCCACTGATAATTATATTTAATCTTAGACCAATCAATGATTCTTTCATTATTGATTCTCTTTTCAGCAGGTAAGTACATAGATTCTAAAACCTCTGCATATTTCTCATCCGGATAAGCTGAAGTATTATAAGTTAATGGTACTTTTTTATCTAATTTTTTAGATTCATCATAACCATCTCTACCACCTTGAGATTCCAAAAATTTCTGATAAGGACTTGCCTCTTCACCAGTTTTTTTAGAAGCATAAGCATAGTCAGCAATAGACCCGCCGTTTCCGCCTTCTTCTCCTCCACCTTCTCCAGCAGCTTCAGCTAATAAGCCTCTGGCAATTGAATCTCTAACAGCATTGATGAAAACACGATATTCTGCGTTTGTAACCTCTGTCTCATCCATAAAAAAGGAAGAAACTGTCACAGTTTTTGGCATTGCTTTCTCCGGTGTACTCGCAAAGTCCTGATCTGCCATACCCATTACAAAAGATCCACCAGGAATTGGAACCATCCCATAAGGTCTTTCTGCTATAAATGATTTTGAAGATCCTCTTGGAACAAGCTCACCCTTGATTCCGGGGTTACCTGTAATACCTTTCCCTCCACCTTTGGAACAAGAAATGATAACCGAAGTTGACAACAATATAAATAATATCCTTTTCATCCTATTTTAAAGAAATTAAGCGGTAAATATATAATTTTTTTTATGAATAATTATCAATTTTAATTGAAAACGTAATTTGTTAAAGAATATTTCACAAACTACAAAATTATTCTACAGTAACTGATTTTGCTAGGTTTCTAGGCTGATCTACATTAGCTCCTCTAGCCACAGCAATATAATATGATAATAGCTGTAAAGGTACAGATGCTAAGATTGGAGAGAAGCATTCTGATGTCTCAGGAATCTCTATAATATAGTCCGCCATTGCAGAAACTTGCATATCACCTTTGTTGACAATTGCAATTACTTTTCCCTTCCTAGCTTTGATTTCTTGTACATTACTCACAATCTTATCATAATGTCCAACTTTTGGAGCAATAATAACAATTGGCATATTTTCATCAATCAAAGCAATAGGTCCGTGCTTCATTTCAGCAGCAGGATAACCTTCAGCATGAATGTAAGAAATCTCCTTTAATTTAAGAGCTCCTTCCAAAGCTGTAGGGAAATTGTAACCTCTACCTAAATACAAGAAATTGGTAGCATCAACAAATTTGGAAGCAATTGTTTTAACTGTTTCATCTACTGAGTTAAGAACGTCTTCTACTTTTTTCGGAATAGCATTCAATTCAGTAATTAATCTCATGAAATCTGCTTTTCCAAGATTTCCATTATGATTACCTAACTTAATTGCAATTAATGATAATATTGTTAATTGTGCAGTGAAAGCTTTTGTAGAAGCTACACCAATTTCTGGTCCAGCGTGTGTATAAGCACCAGCATCTGTGTAACGAGCGATTGAAGAATCGACAACATTACAAATTCCAAAAACGAAAGCCCCTTTTTCTTTAGCTAATTTGATGGCAGCCATTGTATCAGCCGTTTCACCCGATTGGGAAATTGCAATAACTACATCTTTAGAACTTATAATTGGATCTCTGTATCTGAACTCTGAAGCATATTCTACTTCTACCGGAACTCTGGCAAACTCTTCAATAAGATATTCGCCTATTAATCCGGCATGCCAAGAAGTACCACAAGCAATGATGATAATTCTTTCCGCATTAGTCAACCTATCTAAATGATCCCAGATACCAGCCATTTTAATGATTCCTTCATCAACCAAAAGGCGGCCTCTCATTGTATCGTGAATAGACTTTGGCTGTTCGAAGATTTCTTTTAACATAAAATGATCGTAACCACCTTTTTCTATTTGTTCCAGATTAAGTCTCAGCTCTTGAATAGCAGGCTCGATTTTAGCATTTTCTTTAATTGTTCTTATGTCGATTCCAGATTCTAAAGAGATTGTCGCCATGTGACCTTCTTCAAGGTAAACTGCTTCTTTTGTAAATTCAACAAATGGTGATGCATCAGAAGCAACAAAATACTCGTTTTCACCAATACCAACAGCTAAAGGAGAACCTAATCTCGCAACTACTAACTGTCCTGGAAAATCTTCATGCATCACAGAAACCGCATAAGCGCCATAAACTTCGTTCAAAGCATATCTTACAGCTTCCGGAAAGTCTAAAGCAGGCTCTTTATCCATAAAATACTGGATAAGATTTACTAAAACTTCTGTATCTGTTTCAGATTTAAACTCGTAATCTTTATTGATAAGCATTGTTTTAATCGTATCATAATTTTCTATAATACCATTATGCACAATTGCAATTTTACCATTATTAGAAAGGTGTGGATGAGAATTGTTATCACTAGGAACACCGTGTGTAGCCCATCTTGTGTGACCCATCCCTAATTTAGCAGTTTCCTTCAAACCTTTTGAAATTGCGACAAGATCATCTACTTTTCCTTTGGTTTTTTTAACTTCCAAATCTCCGTTTTGAGATTCTAAAATAATCCCAGCACTGTCATAACCACGATATTCCAGACGACGCAACCCGTTGATTACTATATCATATGCATCTCTAAAACCTGTATATCCAACAATTCCACACATAGTTTATGTTTTTATTTTTTAGTATATATTATTCTAAGCTGAGCTACCTTAGAAGTATTTAATATTTTTTCACCCGCATTACCCAGATTATTTATATCTGTTCCTTTAAGCACGATACGGTACGGATTATAAGCTCTGTCATTATATGCTTGTCCTAATAAAAGACCAGTAGAAGCATCACTTAAATAACTTCCGACATTAACAATAAAGTCTTTTCCTTTTGTAACATCATAAGTCTCATCTTCGATAATTTTCTTTAAAGATGCCGTAATTCCTATATCATAAGATGCATTTTCTGTAGAAAGATTAGCTGTTTTTATTAATGAATAGCCTGCACTAGCCAACTCTGTCATATCTGGTAAAAATCCAGTTTCATTATTTTGGCGAACGATTAAACTGCTTGGTTTTCTGTATGAATTTTTCCAAGTTGTATCATCATTGAATAAACGAAGTTTTGCAGAAACGATTCCTACTTTATTCTCCTTATATAGTTTTTTAAGCGATAAAATAGTACCAGCAGGGATTCTTAAACCAATACTACTTCCGCCCATTCCTTGCATATATAGCTTATCAGCTGCAGTAACTGAAAACTGAGGCACTTCAGGTTTATCCAAATCTTTAGCCTTAACAGCTAAGCCCATTGCAGTCGTATAATCAGTAGGCCTATTGAAAATAATACTACTAAAATGAGTATTACCAGATCCTAAATTCAAAGTAGTTTGTGCTTTTGTCCTTGTAACGGTTCCATCTGTTGCAGTAACATCGTTCTTATAATAAATTACAATTCCTGCATCGTTAGGTGCCATAGAAAAAAGGTAACCTTTTGGCTCATCAACAGAAATGCTGATTCCTTTGAAATATCTGATAAAAGAAGCCGCATCCTTTAAAACCTGATTACCTTGTTTAGCGATAATTTTATCTTGGAAAAATGGTTTATCCAGTGGGATACGAAGAGAAACTGCATTATTTACCAATTCGGTACCATCTGAATCTTTTGTAATCACAACAGAGTTTATTGTTCCATTAAATGATTTGGATCCAATCTCCGAACCTATCGCAAAAGCTTTATTAGAAGATAATGAATCTGAAGCTCCGCCCATAAAGTCGGTTACTTCATTCACTTTTATATTAACGACTAATTTATCTTTTCCGTTTTTGGTTCTTCCGTATTTGCTTACAGGATATGTCGTAACTACCTTTTTAGCAGCAACAGAACCATCTGGGTAAATATAATCTTCGGTTGTATTTGTAGTAAGAGAATCTGTAGCGTATCTCGGCTTCAAAGTAAGAACTACAGAGTCGATAACAGGATTTTTTCCAAAATCAGGATTATAAGTATCCAATCTTAACTGAGTAAGGTATGATACTTTCTGACTTCCGAAAACATCCTCTTCAAAATTACCTATTCTAACACTATCCAGTTTAGACGCATCTGATTGGATAACATCATTATTATTAATATTGTAAGCGATAATACTATATGCTTGATCCGCACCATCTGCTCCTTCTACCAATTGAGACCCTAGATCATCTAAATCTCCTTCACAAGAATTTAATACAATTACTCCCATCAACAAGAACGGAAGCAACTTCATTAATGTTTTTATTTTTATCATTATTTTATGAACAATAGTAATTAATAAACCTGAGCTATAGAATCTGCATTCAGATAGTCTGATTTTTCAGCATCTGCTTTCCCATAAGCCTCCTCAAGTTTTTCTTCAAGAAATTCATTTCCTTTTACGATGACATCTACATAATCCATACTTGCATTAACAAAATTCAAGAAGCTTGGTTTATCTAACGATTGTAGACCAGAAATATTATCGAATTCCAAAATTTCTTTGGTATTTTCATTCAACGGAATATCATCCTCATTATATACAGAAAGAACAATTTTGGTATCTTTGAAATAAGTATCGTCTTTGTAATAAGTTTTCAAATAAATCGGGATTAAAGCTGACATCCATCCATTTAAATGGATAACATCCGGAACCCAGTTTAGTTTTTTGATAGTTTCTATAACACCTCTTGCAAAGAAAACAGCTCTCTCGTTGTTATCTTCAAATGGTGCTCCTTCGTCATCAAAATAATATTGTTTTCTTTTGAAGTACTCTTCATTATCAATGAAATAAACCTGCAAACGCTCACCAGGTAAAGAAGCAACTTTAATAATCAATGGTTGATCCAGATCATTAATAATGATGTTCATCCCAGAAAGTCTGATTACCTCGTGTAATTGGAATTTTCTTTCACTGATTTGTCCGAATCTAGGCATAAAAACCCTTACATCGTTACCTCCGCCGTGCATTTTCAGCGCCATTTTGTGTACCAAGCTCCCGATATTTGTCTCCTCTTGGTAGGGAAACATTTCCGTAGTAACGTATAAAATCTTTTGATTAGGCATAAAATTTACTTTAAACGAAGTACAAAAACTTCATTTTGCAAAATTACAAAAAATTAAATCAAAACATTTATTTTCCTTAATATTAATACTTAACATTCAAACATATTATATATCAACAAGTTAATTATAGCTAAATGTTAATTTCTAAATGAAACAATGGATTTATTAAACATTACAAGTCACTCAATTACAATTTTTATCATTTAAATGTTTTTAAATTTGAATGAAACTATCTGGATTCTAATAAAATCAATCTAAAAACTATTACCTTTGAACTATAAACATCAATATAATAATGCAGGTTTTCTACGATTACAATTCATTTTCAAATTATATTAATACTCAAAAAAAACAAGGCAAATCAATAGGTTTCGCACCCACAATGGGAGCCTTGCACGAAGGACATATTTCACTTTATCAGGAAGCGAGAAAGGAAAACGATATTGTAGTATCTTCTATTTTTGTTAATCCTACTCAGTTTAATAATCCTGAAGATCTTGAAAAATATCCTAGAACCATAGAAGATGACATCAAGAAATTAGAAAATTCAAATCTTGTAGATGCAGTATATATTCCGAGAGTTGAAGATATCTATCCTAACGGGATGGAAAGGAAAAGTTACAATTTTGGAGGAATCGAAAACGAAATGGAAGGCGCTGCCAGACCAGGACATTTTGATGGTGTTGGAACAGTTGTAGAAGAATTATTCCGACAAGTACAACCAGACAACGCTTATTTTGGAGAAAAAGATTTTCAGCAATTAAAAATCATCGAAAAATTGGTTGAAGTTTTGGATTTGAAAATCAAAATTCACGGTGTGAAAATCCATAGAGAACATAACGGATTAGCCATGAGTTCTCGTAATATGAGACTTTCTGAAACTGAAAAAGAAACTTCATCTATTATATATAAGACTTTGAAGCAGGTTAATGACTGGACAAAAACCTTAAGTATTTCTGATATCAAGGAAAAAGTTGAAAATATCTTCTGCCAAGGAGAAATGGCTTTGGAATATTTTATGATTGCGGATGAAGAAACTTTGAAAGAGGTTGATTCTTTATCAGAAAACAAAAACTACAGAGCTTTTATAGTTGTGAACGTTGGAAGCGTAAGATTAATTGACAATCTTCATTTGGATTAAAGATAGATTTAAACAAAAAAGAAGCTTCTTTTACAAGAAGCTTCTACACCAAATCACAAAATATTAATATGAAAAAAATTTACTTGCGTAAATTGTGACCTGGCTGGGATTCGAACCCAGGACCCATACATTAAAAGTGTATTGCTCTACCAGCTGAGCTACCAGGTCGGTCTTTGATGAATGATAATTGATGAGAGATAAATGATTAGAAAATTACAAATCAAATATCGATTATCTCTTATCTAAATTTTTGCAGTGCCTGCGACTGGACTCGAACCAGCACATCCTTAGGAAACCACCCCCTCAAGATGGCGTGTCTACCAATTTCACCACGCAGGCAAAAAAAAACCGTATCGCTACGGATTTATTTGCTAGTGACCTGGCTGGGATTCGAACCCAGGACCCATACATTAAAAGTGTATTGCTCTACCAGCTGAGCTACCAGGTCGGCCACTTCTTAAACTTAGCAACATATGTTGTTCCGTTTAGAGTGGTGCAAAGATAGGGCTTTTTTTAAAATCTCAAAATTTTTTTCGAACTTTGTTTAAAATAAAATTATGATTATTTCTCTATTGGGATATATGGGTAGTGGTAAATCTCACATTTCCAAAAACTTGAGCCAAAAAATAAATTTCACATTAATTGACCTTGATCAAAAGATTTCTGAAGAGCATCACCAAACAATCCCAGAAATCTTCCAAAACAAGGGTGAAATCTTCTTTCGAAAAGAGGAAAAAAGGATTTTGGAAGAAATTTTAAATTCAGAAGACAACATTATTTTAAGTCTTGGCGGAGGAACTCCTGTTTACTATAATAATATGGAAATCATCAATGAAAAATCTAAAAGTATATTTTTGAGAAGCTCTGTAAAAACTTTAACAGAACGTGTTCTTTTACAAAAACACACCAGACCTTTGATTTCCAAATTAGAAGATTCTAATGTTCCCGAGTTTATTGCTAAACATCTTTTTGAGAGAAATCCTTATTATTCTCAAGCTCATTTCACTGTTGATACAGATTCTAAAAGTGCTAATTTAATTTCAGACGAAATTATATCACTTTTAAAAATTTAATCTTCATCGTCTTTATTCTCATTGAAAAATACATCCCAATCATCATTATCCATATCTTCAGTAGAATCACCTGCAGAATAGTCGTCCATATCTCTTCTGTCCTTTTTGGTCGGTCGACCGATACCTTTTTGTCTGTAATAATCTTGTGAAGATTTTCTCATTGCCAAGATTTCATATTGGTCTTTCTCCGTCATATCAATTACATAGATAGAAACTAATTTGGCTCCTACTCTGCTCTTCGGTATATCTATAACTTTGATTTTATAATCGATTTGATTTTTTCTGATTTTTATAATATCTCCATTTTTCACTTCTTTAGAAGATTTTACAACATTTTCTCCTATGCTTACTCTATTTTTTTTTATTTCATCTGCTGCAATGGTTCTGGTCTTATAAAATCTTACACTCCATAAAAATTTATCTATTCTCATAATTTTTTATACTTTTGTCACGTTAAAATTAATCGCAATTTAACATTAAATAAAAAAATGAAGAAAATACTTTTAGGAATAGCTCTTTCCGTAGTCGTATTGCAAGGCTGCAAAAAGGATCGTGATGAAGAGGAAGTTGTTCCGGAAATATCAGTTGAGGAACAAAAAACCTATGACGATGCAGCAGCAAAAGATTTTTTAACCAAAAATTATCTTAACAGCAAAGGTGTTATCACTGCTTTTGATGATACTGTAACCACAGATGATAATGAGAAAAAACTGATTGATTATGATTATAAAACACTTCCGTCAGGAGTTATCTATATTGTAAGACCAGGTGCACAGCCAGATCCTGGTAAAGAGGTTGGAACTACAGATGTTATTAGTATATTTCAATTTGCAAAAAGTTATTCTTCTGCAAAAGTAGATGATAAAATTATATATAATAATGAATCAACTTTTGTAAATTCAATTGCTTCAGGAAACGTTATATCTGATACCTCTCTCTTGAATCCAACAAATTATTTTTACGTTAAACAATCCGTTTTAGAAGCTTATAACAAAGCTAATAGCACAAATATTGGAAAAGATTTTTATGAAATCGAGGGCTTTCAAGAAGGTTTAAAATATTTCAAATCTTTTGATTTAGATAATTCTGCAGAATATAACATGCAAGGTGTGATTATAGTGCCATCCAGAGCTGCTTATGGAAGAGATAATTCCATTTATGGCACTGCTTATAGAAACAGAAGTTTCGTTTTCAATTTCCAGCTTTATAATACCAGAGCAAGAAAAACTAATGAAAATTAATTAGATTTTCATCTAAAAATAAAAAGGGAGAAATTTCAATCGTGAAATTTCTCCCTTTTATTTTTAATAATTTATTTTAAATCTTAGCTAAAAAATCTTCAAACTGAGTTTCTTTAATAGAAATATTACCTTCTTCAGTAATTTTATCTAAGACAATCATTTCTATTTGATTGATTGATTTTTCATCAAATGGTTTTGAAACTCTGACATAATTTTCAGTAAAGCCATACATCATTCCGTTCTTATTCTCGTGTTCCCAAAGAACTGGAAGTTTTTTCCCTAATTGATTTCTGTAGAATTCCATTTTCTTTTTTTCGGAAAGGATTCTCAGCATTTTGTTACGTCTTTTTCTTTCTGGAATTGGAACCGCGCCTTGCATATCGGCAGCTTCGGTATTTTCTCTTTCAGAATAAGTAAAAACATGGAGATAACTGATTGGCAAATCATTTAAGAAATTATAAGTTTCCATAAATAACTCTTCCGTTTCGCCAGGAAATCCGACAATTACATCAACACCAATCGCTGCATCCGGCATTACTTCTCGGATTTTATTAACTCTGTTATTATATAACTTCGTTAAATAGCGACGCTTCATCTTCTTCAACAATTCATCACTTCCGGATTGAAGCGGAATATGAAAATGTGGCACAAAACTTCTGCTTTTGGAAACCAATTCGATACTTTCGTCTTTCAAAAGATTGGGCTCGATGGAAGAAATTCTGATTCTTTCAATACCTTCAACTTTATCTAATTCGGAAATCAAATCGAGAAAAGTATGTTCATGTTTTTTATTCCCGAATTCTCCTTTTCCGTAATCACCGATATTAACGCCGGTCAAAACAATTTCTTTAATATCTCTCGCCGCAATTTCCTTCGCATTGGCAACCACATTATCAATAGTGTCAGAACGTGAAATCCCTCTGGCTAAAGGAATTGTGCAATAAGTACATTTGTAATCACAGCCATCCTGAACTTTCAAAAAAGCTCTGGTTCTGTCACCAATAGAATAGGAACCAACGAAGAAATCGGCTTCATCAATCTCACAAGAATGAATCTGAGCATAACTTTCAGACTTTTCCAAATCATCCAGATAACTCAGAATATTGAATTTTTCCTTAGCTCCTAAAACCAAATCAACTCCAGCAATAGACGAAATTTCTTCCGGTTTCAACTGAGCATAACAACCAATAATTGCGACCAAACCTTCCGGATTAGCTTTCGCAGCGCGCTTGACGTGAAGTTTACATTCTTTGTCTGCATTTTCTGTAACAGAACAAGTGTTGATAATATAAACTTTTGCAGGTTCATCAAAATTGACCTTCTGATAGCCAGCATCTGTTAAAGTTCGGGCAATAGTGGACGTTTCTGCAAAATTCAGTTTGCAGCCAAGTGTGTGAAACGCAACGGTTTTCGGTTGAGAAATGACATTCGACATAAGTCTGCAAAGTTATTAATAAAATCCAAATCATTCCAAATGAAGGTTTTTTATAAAACTTGACTTTCAAACATCAAAAAATCCGACCTGAGCCGGATTATTTTTATTTAGATTTTTTCTGTTTTGGGACTTTCAATCCCTCTTCTTTTGCTTCGGAGATTCCGATTGCAATGGCTTGCTTTCTGCTTGTGACTTTGTCACCTGAACCTGACTTTAGTTTTCCTTCTTTGAATTCTTTCATTACTTTTCCAACTTTGTCCTGAGCTTTGTCTGAATATTTTTTAGTTGCCATAATTACTCTGGTGTTTTTGGAACTTCAACTGCCAATTCATACACTTTGGTGTGCATCAGATATTTTGACCTTTCACGAGAAGTGACTTCCTGCACCTCATCTTTAAAAAGAACAATCACTGCGTCTTCTTCCAACAAAGAGTCTGAATCTGAAAAATATTTCTCATCGGAACTTTTTTCAGTAATTTCATTTTTTCTTTCTTTCAGCTTTTCAGCTATATCCTGGAAACCTTCATCTGCAGAATGCAAAATTCTATAATCTGGACCAGCAAATGCTTTATAATACTTATTTTCACTGATTAGGTTCTGAGAAGAATCTTCGACTGGATTATCATTTCCATCCAAAAATCCAACCTCAACCAATCTGCCATTTCTTTCTTCAGCAAATTTTCGTGCCTCACCTACAGATTTAAATCCCGTATAAAGGTTGCTATTATCAAACCCATATTTGGTAAGTCTTTCTACTATATTCTCTGATTCCATAATTTATTCTTTTTGTTAAATATTATTATAAATACTTTCTGAAAATTAGAAAATCAATGATGTCTTACACCCTTCTGGTGATAATTGATGTTTCTCGGAATAGATTGATTATTTCTCGAAGATTTATCATTGCCATAATTAGAATCTAAAGATTGATTAGCTTCCGCAAGAAGTTCGGGAGTTTCAAAATGCAATTGTTTCCCGTTTTGGAAAATCTCTCCGTGCGCAGTTCTATACATTTGATTTTCTTTGTAAGAATTTCCGTCTGGTGCAGTAAAAATTTTGTTTTTCTTTTTTGATTTCAGTAATTGAGTTGCCAAAACCAAACTTCCGCCTGCGATAATTCCTAAAGCTATTTTTACATTGTTGTTCATATTCTTTCATTTTCAATATAGAAAACAAAAGTTTTGCCAAAGAGTTTTATTCAAATTTTAAGAAATGATTCCGAAAGAGATTAAATTGGAAATGATGACAAATAGAATATGACAAAAAGTCACTATGGATTTTTATTGGAAATTAAACCAAAGAAAAACTCAAATCAAACTGATAATCAAAATAATAAAACAAACACTTTGTCATAATTATCATTAACTTAATCCATCTGATCACATCAATCGAATCAAGGATTTTATTAATAATTTTTTAAATATGGTTAAACTTCGTTAAAAGTGTAACACTAAGTTTTTAGTTCATACTAATTTAGCATTAAATTTGTCTAACAATAATCTCAAAAAAGAAATGAATATTAAGATGAAGAATACATTAAAAAAACTAATGCCTTTTGCATTGACCGGAGTTATATCTGGTGCAACGGTTTTCGGAGCTAGTCAATACTTCAGCCACGAAAATAATGGAGAAGATTTCTCATATTTCACTACAGCTTCCAAAAAATCTGCATTCGTAGGAATGGGGACAGCAGTTGGAGACGACTTCGTAAAAGCTTCTAAAGCTACGGTTCCGGCTGTGGTAACTATCAAAAATTATCAGGACAGAGCTACTCAAAGACCACAAGAATCTGATATGTTCGATTTCTTTTTTGGTCCAGGCAATAGTCCTTTTGGCGGCGGTCAGCAAAGACAACAACAGCAACCTCCTAAAAATATGCCTTCTGGTTTAGGTTCTGGAGTTATTATTTCGCCGGACGGTTACATTATCTCCAATAATCACGTGGTTGCCGGAGCAAATAAACTGGAAGTTGTTTTGAGTAATAAAAAATCTTACATCGCAACTTTAATCGGAACTGACCCGAATACAGATATCTCTCTTCTTAAAATAGAAGAAAAAGGTTTGCCTTATTTAAATTTCGCTAACTCAGATTTGACAGAAGTTGGACAATGGG
Organism: Epilithonimonas zeae; assembly: GCF_900141765.1. Lineage (NCBI taxonomy): Bacteria > Pseudomonadati > Bacteroidota > Flavobacteriia > Flavobacteriales > Weeksellaceae > Epilithonimonas > Epilithonimonas zeae. Next base: position 177,527 of record NZ_FSRK01000003.1, read on the forward strand.
TTTTGGCAGTTGGTAATCCTCTTGGCCTAAATTCTACTGTAACGGCGGGAATTATTTCTGCGAAAGGTAGAAGTATTGATATCCTTAGTCAACAATCCAGAACCCCGATTGAAAGTTTCATTCAGACAGATGCAGCGATTAACCCTGGGAACAGTGGTGGTGCATTGGTAAATGTGAATGGAGATTTGATTGGAATCAATACCGCAATTCAATCTAAAACCGGATATTACGAAGGTTATGGATTCGCAGTACCATCCAACTTAGCAAGAAAAATTGTTGAAGATATCAAGAAGTTTGGATTGGTACAGAGAGGTTTCCTTGGTGTAGGAAGTCTTGATTTGTCCAATGAAATGCAAGTGGCGGCTTATAACCAAAGAGAAAAGAAAAATCTGAAAGCTGGCGACGGAATCTACGTTACAGAAATCACGAAAAAAAGTGGTGCTGAGGATGCTGGAATCCAAGTTGGTGATATTATTACAAAAATTGATAACACGGATATTTCCGGATTCTCTGACCTTTCTTTAGCTATTGGAAGCAGAAGACCTGGCGATAAAGTGAATGTAACTTACTCCAGAAATGGTAAAATAAACAACGTAAGTGTAACACTGAAAGACCAAAAAGGTGGAACCTCTTCCAGAAGCAAAGACGATTTGACCGTGACTGAAAAAATCGGTTCTGAGTTTGAACCTCTTAGCGAAAGAGTAAAAACAGATTACGGATTGGAAAGCGGTGTAATTGCAAAGAATGTTCTTGAAGGTAGTGAGATGGACAAAATTGGTGTAGTAGACAACTACATCGTGATGGAAATCAATGGAAAACCAGTGAACTCTCAAAAAGATGTTGAAAAAATCTTGAACGGCTACAAAGGAAATGTTCAGGTGAAATATGTAGATGCTTACGGTAGAATCACGACAAGAGGTTTTAAATTACAGTAAAAAAAAGAATTTTAGTTTATAAAAAACCTTTCCGAAATTTGGAAAGGTTTTTTTTCGTTTAAATCTTATTAAAGTATAAATATTTTTAAGCTTATTTTTTTGTAATTTTGATAGAACCACATTTGAAATGAAAAAATTGAAATGCATCATCATAGAAGATCAAGAAGTCGACAGACTTCTTCTCCAGCATTTGATTAATCAAAATGATAATCTTGAATTGGTCGCTTATTTCAATAATGCGGAATCAGCACTTAATCATTTGAGTTCTGATATAGATGTTTTGTTTCTGGACATTGATTTGCCAGGAATGAATGGAATAGAATTCAGGAAAAAGAATGTAAATATCCCTGCATGTATTTTTATAAGCTCACATCCGGAATATGCGATAGAAACATTTGAAATTGATACATTAGATTTTATCTCAAAGCCTTTGAAAAAGGATCGTTTTGATTATTCCATTCATAAACTGATAGATTTTTTCAGTATGAAAGAAAAGTCTGAATATTTTGACATTCTCTCTGGCTCTCAATTTCTAAAAATAAAAGAAGGTCATAATACTATACAAATAAAAATCTCCGATATTATTTATCTGGAAGCTCTGAAAGATTACACAAGACTGATTACTTTGCAAAAAAAACATTGTGTTTTATCATCAATTGGTCAAATCCTGAAAGAAAATCATTTCTCAAATTTTATCAGAATCCATAAAAGTTATGCAGTTCCAAAGCATCTTATTACTAAAAAAAACAGCTATGAAGTGGTGATCAATAGTAATATCAATTTGCCAATTGGCAGAGCTTACAAAGAAAACTTAAGCTTTTTTGATTCTTAAAATGATTTGAGTTTCACCAATTATCTGATTGCTTTTAACCTCGATATTACAATTAATAGATTTGCAAAGGTCTCGAATCACGTGCAATCCCAAACCTTTTTTGATTCCAATACTTGTATGATCATCATACAACGCTCTGAATTTTTCAATATTCGCTCCTCCTCCATTATCTGATATTTCTATAAAACTTTCGTTACTTTCTTCCCAAGCTTTACAAACAATTTGAGCTTCTGATTTTCCTTGCAATACTTTAATACTGTTATTGATGAGATTCCTAAGAATCGTTTTCATATATTCTTTATCCGTGAAAACCGACATATTTTCCGAATAATTAAAGGAAATCTGAATATCATTAACCCAAACAAATTCTTTTTTAACTTCAGAAAAAATCTCTTCTATCTTATAATTATTGAACGATGGAACGAAATTTTCCATCTGTCCTTTGCTCCAGAGCAGGAGATCTTCCATCTGCTCCAAAAGCTGTTCTGTTGCTGTTGTTGTTTGTAATTCGAGGCGGTTTTTAGTTTCCTCATCCAACATTTCTGGTGCCTCTTTTTGGAGATGTAGAAAATTGATTAACGAAATAATCGGACTTCTTAGGTCGTGATTCAGGATTCCAAAAAACTGCATTTTGGTTTTGTTGGCTTTGTCGAGTTCCGCATTCAAAATCATCAATTTTCGGTTGATTTTTTTTCTATTACGACTTTGGTAATAGAGCAAACCTCCAATAATCGCTATGGCAACTAAGCCCGAGATCAAATAAATCCGTTGTTTTTTCGAGTTTTTAATTGTCAGTTCGTGAATGGTATTTTCATTGACCAAAAATTTTATTTCCTGCTGTTTACTTTTATTTTGAAATTGGGCTTCTGCATTGGCAAGACTTTGTTTCCCCGATTCTATGAGAAGAGAATCATTGGTTTGATTGTAAGCTTTGTAATATTGATACGCTTTGTCCCATTTTTTTTGGGAAGCATAGCTTTCGGATAACTTTTTATTGATTTCAGCAAAAAATCGTTTATCATAGATATAGGCAAAATTCAGAGCTTTATTGAGTGTTTTGATGGCTTCCGGATATTTTTTTTGTCCTACAAGCACTTTTCCTTTGATGGCATTGGCTTCCATCAAGATTTCTTCATCGTTTGATTTCTCCGCAAAATGCAATGCTTTATCAGCATAATCATCTGCCAGCTCCAATCTGTTTTTCTCCAAATAAAACTCAGACATATTTCGGTTCGCATAACTTATATTCAAAAAAAGCATTTGGTTATTCTGTCCTAGTTGGTAGAGTTCCAGATAATATTTTTTGGCCAAATCTATATTTCCCAAATTGGTATAAGCCTCTATATAGGTATTATACAAAAATGCAATCCCATCTGACCTTTTGAGATATGGAACAGCATAGTTGGCATATTCTACTGCTTTTTCAAATTGTTTCATATCATTATAAGCATCTGCAATCTGAAGATAAGAAATCCCGATGTTGTTACTGGTCTCCTTTTTACTTTTATCCAACAACAAATAATCAATAGCTTTTAACTTATAATTAATAAAATTTTCAAATTCAGATCTGTCAAGATAATATTCACCAATACTTCCTAACAAGGTTGCTTTCGAGCTTTTGACTTTGACAGTATCAACAATTTCTTTGACATAATTAATGAGTTCCTCTCCTTTCTTGTACTCTTTAATAGAATAATACATATAATTGAGCCTCATCAAAGCTAGAACCTCCTGTTCCAGATATTTACCTTTTGAAAGCATTAAAGATTTTTCAAAAAAAACGGTTGCTTTCTCGTATTGATTGTTAGTGTATTCGTAACCGTAGCCTTTGTAGAAATAGAATTTTGATAAGTACTTACGATGATTTTTGGCAAGCACAATTCCAATCTCCGCTTCTTTGATTAATAAAGGATATTTTTCTGTCTCTGTTAATGAATTACAATATGAATCCCAGACTTTGATTTTTTCTCCTGTCGTTTTGTATTGCAAAAGATTAGGTCGCTTCTGTGAGAATAGAAACAAGATAGAATTCAGCATAAGAAAAACATATAGTTTCCTCATTAATAGAATTTTAAAAACCACATTAAAGCTACAATTATTTTTCAATAAATGTCATTGGTCTATTAAAATTGTCGTTTATCTATTATAAGTTTTCATCAGGAGTCGTAATTCTAACTTTGGAATAGAAAAATTCACCCTATGAAAAATAAAATACTCATTCAGCTTTTGATTCTATCCATTGTTCCAACAGGATTATTGAAAGCGCAAAAGACAATTGCATCAACAGGGATAACCGCCAGCGGAAGTGGTGGCAGCATATCTTATACTGTCGGGCAAATAGATTACCAGCAAAAAGGAGCTAATGCTCAGGTAATGGAAGGCGTACAGCACGCTTATGAAATCATAACTCTTGCTGTAGAAGATTTGGATAACAAAGCAAAGAATATCCTCTTATGTCCAAATCCTGTGAAAGATTTTCTGTTTGTTGATTTCAATAATGAAAATTACCAAGGTTCCAATTATGCCTTATTCGATTCACAAGGAAAATTGATAAAGAAAGGAAATCTTACCCAACAAAAATCTGAACTAGACTTCTCTACTTTGCCTTCTTCTGTTTATATCATTCAGATTTTCCAGAACAACCAAAACATCAAAACATTTAAAATCATCAAAAAATAAGACTTATGAAAAAAATTGTATTAATTGCAGCGTTTGCCTTGGGAACTTATATGGTTTCTGCACAAGCTCCTGAAAAAATGAGCTATCAGGCAATTATTAGAAATAATACTGGGCAACTTCTGACAAATCAAAATGTTGCTGTACGAGTAAGCGTTTTACAAGGCTCAGCAGCAGGAACATCTGTTTATTCCGAAAGAATCACGGGAACGACTAATGTTAATGGTTTGGTAAGTATGGAAATAGGTTCAGGAACAGTTCTCAGTGGAACATTCAACACCATCAACTGGGGCGGAAATTCCTATTATCTTAAAACTGAAACCGATCCAACTGGAGGAACTAATTACACGATTACAGGAACGAGTCAATTGTTAAGTGTCCCTTACGCATTATATGCAAAATCTTCTGGCGGAGGTGGTGGCGGTAGTTTAACAATACCTTATACCAACACAGTAACCAATGCTTCCGATCTTTTTACTTTATCCAATAATGGTGACGGAAGCTCTATTGTAGGACAAAACTCTACAACGACATCCAGCATCTCTGCTATAAGAGGAGAAGTTACAAACACAGCTCCAGGCGGTTTTTCTTCAGCAGTAAAAGGTATCAATAATGGTACCGGCGGCTTAGGAATTGGTGTTTGGGGATCTCAGGCAGGTTCCGGTTGGGGAGTTTATGGTGTGACACCAAATGGTTTGGGTGTTTATGGTAACTCATCAGCCAATGGGACTGGAGTTTATGCCAATAGCAATTCTGGCACAGGTCTTACAGCAACCAGTACTAACGGAATTCCTGCAAGTATTTCCATATTTAATAATGCCAATAACAATAATGTTTTGAATGCATCTACAGTTGGTAGCGGAGATGTTATCAATATTAGTACAACTGGAAACGGAAACGGAGTAAAAGCTTCAAGTACAGGAGGAACTGGTGTAGATACCTCTACCAGTGCTCAAACAGCAGCCGGAGTAATTGGACGTAATTCCGGAGCTGGTGAAGCGGTTGTAGGTTTAGCCAATAGCGATATTGCAGGTGCAGTTGTGGGAAGAAATGATGGCGGAGGTTATGGAGTGCGAGGATTTGTTGCAACTAACACATCCAATACAGGTATTGGAGTGTATGGTCAAGTTGGAATAAGTGGCAGTACTGGTAGAGCCGGAAAATTTGAAAATTTTAATCAAAGTAATACAGAAGCTAATATCTTAGAAGTCGAAAGTAATTCTAACGGAAATATTCCAGATAATACATTGGGTAATGCATCATCTTTTCTTTTAGATAATACAAATAGTGTGGGTGCTGCAGTAAGAGCAGAAGTCAATACTATTTTTGGAAACTTTGGAGCTTCAGGTGTTTTTGGAGTATCATCCGGAACTGGTGGTAGAGCAGGTTTATTTTACGCTTCCAATCCGGCAGGAAATGGCGCTGCGTTAATTGCTTTAACAGATGGGAATGGTAATGCCATTACTGCCAACGCAGGTAAAGATGGCAATGCTATGGAAGCCAACATAGATGGTGCTGGAACTGCAATGTATGGATGGGTTCCTTCATTTGGAACAGGACGCGCAGCGAGATTTGAAAATTTCAATGAAGATAATGACAATTCCGTGGTTAATGTAAAGACTATTGGAAATGGGGCTGGCGGAAATTTTTTGGTAGACAACACACAAGGTACATCTCCTGCAGTTGTTGGTGAAGTAAATTCTATTTTCTCCAATTTTGGCACCGCAGGAATCTATGGAAAATCATCTGGAACAGGTGGATTTGCTGGATTATTTTATTCCAGTAATCCTTCTGGAAATGCCCCTGGCGTTTTAGCCCTTACAGAGGGAAGTGGCAATGGAGTTACAGCAAACGCAGGAGGAACCGGAGATGGTATAGAAGCAAGTGCGGATGGCGCAGGAAATGCAATATCAGGATTCACGCCTAACTTCGGAACAGGAAAAGCAGGAAGATTTGCTAATTATAACAACTCCAATGGACAACCTACTGTACATATTACCACAACAGGAACTGGATCAACTCTCTTGATCAATCATACTGGGGCGTCTGGAAATCTTGCTACATTCCAAAGCGGTAGTGCCAATGTAGCCCGGATCAATAAAGCCGGAAGAGGTTTCTTCAATGGAGGAACTCAAAATAGTGGAGCTGATATTGCCGAAGCATTTGATGTAGAAGGTCATATTTCACAATATGAAACTGGTGATATTTTGGTAATTTCTACCGATTCTGATAGAACTGTAGAAAAATCTTCAGCACCTTATTCTAACCTAGTTGCTGGTGTTTATGCTACAAAACCTGGTGTACTTTTGACGGAAGAAAATATTGACACAGATATTTCTGATAAAGTTCCAATGGGTGTGATTGGTGTAATTCCTACAAAAGTTTGTCTGGAAGGTGGAGCAATCAAAAGAGGAGATTTATTAGTAACCTCATCTATAGCAGGTGTAGCAATGAAGGCCGATATCGACAAAGTAAAAGTAGGACAAGTTCTTGGAAAAGCTTTGCAATCTTATGACGGTAAAGACATCGGTAAAATCAATGTACTAATCAGTATCAAATAATTCTAAAATTTAAACAAAATGAAAAATTTATATATCACAATTCTAATGATTGCAGGAACGTCTTTCGCAATGGCTCAGCAAAACAAAACTACTGAGGAAAAACAAGAAATCCCTAAAGAAGTAATGGAAGCCAATGCCAAAGCCTACAAAGACAAAGCAGCAGAAAAGAAAGTTGAAAGAACTGGTCTAGCCTCGGAACAAGGACTTCAAAAATCGAAAACTCAGAATAAAGCTTCGGCTCCTTCTGGCAAAACGATTCCTGGAACATCTGACATTTACGAAATAAAGGCAAGTATTCCGGGAAGAGCTATTACTAATAAAAAACAGTCCAGTACAAAAAAACAAGTACAAGGATTGCCAAATACAGCGACTCTTGCTGAAATTAAGAAAACAATTCCTAAAAACTAATTTTAATTTAGAAAAGACTTATCGAAATTGATAAGTCTTTTCTATTTAATATAAAATTCATTCTGAATCTAGGAAACAAAACGATATTTTTGCAGTCTAAAAACTCCTGTGAAACTTTTCAATTCTTATATCAATACTTTCAAAGGACTTTCCAAAGAAGCCTGGATGTTGTCCATTGTAATGCTCATCAACCGTTCCGGTTCGATGGTTTTGCCGTTTTTGGGAGTTTATATGACAGACCATTTGAAGTTTTCTTTAGAGAATGCCGGAATAGTTTTAAGTTTTTATGGTATCGGTTCTGTGCTCGGTTCCTGGTTGGGTGGTTATTTGACAGATAAATTCGGGGAATATTATATTCAGACCTGGAGTTTGTTTCTCAGCGCACCGATATTTTTAATCATTCCGTTTTTTCCAAGCGTGGAGATGATGGCTGTTTTGATTTTTCTTCAAAGTACAATCAGTGATACTTTTCGACCAGCCAATTCTGTGGCGATTACAAAATATGCAAGACCTGAGAATCTGACTAAAGCTTTTTCTCTTAATAGAATGGCAGTTAACTTAGGGTTCTCGATTGGTCCGGCTTTGGGTGGCGTTTTATCCGGAATCTCTTATAATTTCCTATTTGTATTTAATTTCATAGGAGCTCTTGTTGCCGGAATAATCTATGTCATCTTTTTCCGAAAAAGAAACAAAATCTTCCGTGAGAAAAAGAAATCAGAAACGACTGAAGTTATCAAAAAGACAGGAAAATCACCTTACAAAGATTATCCCTTTTTACTTTATAGTTTTTTGTGTACTGTTTTTGCAATTTGTTTTTTCCAGTTTTTCAATACGATTCCCTTGTTTTATAAAGACGTTGCGAAATTGAGCCAAAGTACGATTGGTTTTATTTTAGGTTATAGTGGATTTATCATTGTGTTATTGGAAATGCCGTTAGTAAGCATTGCAGAAAGAACTTTGAAGATTCCTCAGATTTTGTTTTTAGGAGCAGTATTGGCTGGATTATCCTATTTGATGTTGGTATTTGGAAGCAATATTCTTTGGTTAATCATTTCGATGACGGTGCTTTGTGTTGCCGAGATTTGGGCACTCCCATTTATGTCAACTGTGACAGCACTTCGTTCAGAAAATGGAAACAAAGGCGCGTATATGGGTGTTAATGGGATTGCATTTTCCTTTTCATTCATTATTACACCATTTCTGGGAACTTATGTTGTGAGCCGATTTGGATTCGATAGTTTGTGGTATGGTTCTTTTGTCGTTCTGGCAATATCGGCTGTTCTTCTTTATATCATTGTCAAAAAGATGTTACCGGCAAAATAACTTTTGTCTCGATAAAAAAACTATTTTTGTTCAACTCAAATTTGAACAATGAATCCGGGAACTATTCTACTTTTATTCGTTTTTGCCTATTTTATCGGGCTTTTGGTCATCTCTTATTTTACAAGCCGTAACTCGGACAACCAGTCTTTTTTCATCGGAAACAAGAAAAGTAAATGGTGGCTGGTGGCGTTTGGAATGATTGGAACATCGCTTTCGGGTGTAACTTTTATCTCGGTTCCGGGAACGGTTGGGAAATTATTAGGTGGCGAAAATCCGTTTGGCGGTTTCGAATATTATATGATGGTGATTGGGTTTTTCATCGGTTACTTCATTGTTGCGGGGATTTTGCTCCCACTCTATTACCGGATGAATCTGACCTCGATTTATACTTATTTGGGGAAACGTTTCAATGTGGAGGCGCATAAAATCGGGTCTGTATTTTTCATTATTTCGAGAGCGATTGGTGCGACGGCACGATTGTATCTGGTGGTGAATATTCTTCAGATTTTCCTATTGGAAGCACTTGGTGTTCCGTTTTGGGTAACGGCTTTTGTGTTGTTGCTGATGATTTTGCTTTATACGTTTGAAGGTGGTGTGAAGACGATTGTGATTACGGATACGTTGCAAACGTCGTTTATGATTATCAGTCTCATTGCCTGCATTGTTTATATTTTATCAAATCTTAATCTGTCTTTTGGAGAAGCATTTTCTATTCTTGAGCAGAAGCAATACACCCATTTTATCAATACGGATGTGAATTCTAAAACATTTTTCCTGAAAACGATTCTGGGCGGAATGTTCATTACGATTGCAATGACAGGGCTTGACCAAGAAATGATGCAGAAAAATATCTCTGTGGACAACCTTAAAAACTCAAAAAAGAATATGCTAACCTTTGCAGGAACTTTGCTTTTTGTGAATCTGGCGTTCTTATTTTTAGGCGGTTTGCTTTATCTTTTTGCGATGCAACACGGCGCAGATTATGGACAAATCTCGACTATGGTTGACGGAAAAGAAATGATTTCAAATACTTTTGGATTCAAGGATTCTGCGGGTCAAATCAAAAATATAATGGGCGACGACCTTTTCCCTGCTCTATCTCTTCAAGGTCATTTTCCGATGGCGCTTTCTGTGATTTTCATCATCGGTTTGATTTCCGCTCTGTTTCCTTCTGCTGATGGTGCTTTAACAGCGGTTACAAGTTCTTATTGTGTGGATCTTTTAAACCTGAATGAAGACCAGCAAAAAACTGAGAAACAAAAGAAACATCTGAGAATGAAAGTTCATTTGACTTTCACAGTGATTTTCTTTGTATTGATAATGGTTTTCAAAGCAATCAATGATAAATCGATTGTTTATCTGATAATGGAAATTGCGGGTTACACCTACGGTCCATTGTTGGGATTATTTGCTTTCGGAATTTTGACAAAATATCAAATCACGAAGAAATATTCCATCTTAGCTGTGACGATTTTGGCGCCTGTTGTTACTTATCTGATTAATTATTTGGTAACGAATAATACAGATTATAGAATTGGTGTGGAGCTGATTATCCTGAATGGGTTTTTGACGTTTGTTGGGTTGTGGTTGGTTAGGTCGAAAAGTAAAACTTTAATAGTAGAATAATGAAAAAATTAGTTTTAATCATATTAATTACAATAATGAGTAAAAATATTTTTGCTCAAAAATTAATTTCTAAAATTGATTCGATAAATACTGAAAAAGAAGTAGAAAACCTGATTCATACCTTAGGTAAAGATTATACATATTTCAAAATAAAAAAGATTGCTGACTTCAAAGAAGAGCGCGGAGAAAATAAGTTTTGTAAAAAAATAGCTGACTCTTTAAAAATCGATAAATCATTTTATAAGGCCGATTTTGATAATAATGGTTATACTGACTTACTTGTGATAGGTGATTATTATGATTTCAAAATTTTTGTCTTGATGAATAACGGAAATGATCCTTTAAAAATAAATAGATTGACCCGACGAAGTTTTCAAAACTGCACTTTTCCAAAGATTACAAATGATTCGATAATCAATTACTATTATTTCTCTGAACCACATATCTTCAGTGAAGAAAAATCTAAGCTAACCAAAAAAGATTTGATATTTAAGTTCGGAGATTTTGTTGAATACAATTCAAATCCAGCTTCTTATAATATTGAAAAGGTAGAGTTTCAAACAACGATGTGCTATGGAACATGTCCACAATTTTACATTTCAATTGATAAAAATAAGAATAGCGTTTTTAAAGCGGAGAATTACAATATTGATAAAAGTAAAGGTAAAGTAGAAGTTAGAGGAAACTTTAAAGCCGTTATTAATGAAAATGATTACAATGAATTAATTAGCTTAATGAATTATGTTGATTTTCCAAATTTAGAGAATAATTATTCTGTTAACTGGACGGATGACCAAACATCTACTTTAAAAATCACTTACAATAATGGAAAGGTAAAGGAAATAAGTGATTATGGGATGATTGGAACTTATGGTTTAGACAGAATTTACAGTTTATTGTTTAATTTACGATTTAACCAAAACTGGAAATAAAATGAAAACCCACACCACCAATTATACCAACACATTAATAGAAATCGCAGAAGATTCTCCGGTTTCCAAAGCGGTGATTCCGGTGGTGAAAAATGAGAAGAAAACAATTGCCAATTATCAATTCGAAAAGCTGTCGAAAAAACCTTTGAAATATACTTCGGACGAATTGCTGTTTGAAATTTTTGTGGAACGAAACCACATTTCGTCTTCTGAGTTTGAAGAAGAGAAACAGAAATTCTTTTCAAAAGGTCAACCTTGTTTGCGAACTTCGCCTTTGGCCAAGAAAAATGGATTCGGGATTTTTCATAATGAGGATTCTAAAATCCAATTGATTCCGGCAGAATCTGATGATTATAAAAAAATATTGGCCGATGATTCTATCAAGAAAGTGAAAGCGATGAAGTCTAAAAAATAATTTGGCTTTAAGCTAAACTCCGACTCTTATTTTTGTACGAACCGAGCGTTTTACTTTTCTTATTTTTGAAATAATGTGAAAGGTGGCTTTCATCTGTAAAACCAAATTCATAAGCAATCTGCTTGATTGTGTTCTGTCCGGACTCCATTCGTCTCTCTATCAAAGCCATCCGATAATCATTGACGTAATCGCGGTACGAAACTTCGAAGTTCCGTTTGAAATAAGCACTGAAATAAGTCGGCGAAATATTGAAATGATAAGCAATATTTTTGATTCGAATCGTCTCCGGCTGGTAGATATTCTGATGAATGTACGAAATCACATCTTCCTTATTCTGAAGTCCAAAATCCAGCCTAATATCCATTTTGGAAGTTGCTTCTTTTATCAATCCAAAAATTGAAAGGATTTGATAAAAAACAATTGGCGAAGTGGAAACATCTTTTCTGCAATTATAAGAAAGGATATTTTCAATCGTCTTTTTCAGAATCGTTTTGCAAGGTTCTGTGAAGATGAGTTTTTTCTCTTTCAGGATTTGTTTTCTCATCACATTTTCCGGAGAATTCATCGCAAAAGAATCGGGCGAAAGGTGTTTGTTGCCTTTGAAATAATCATCGGTGAACTTAATGAAAATCAATCTCGAATATTTGTTGTACTCAAAATAATGCTGGTCATCTGGCGAAATCAAGAAAAGGTCGCCACATTTGTAAGGCAGAATAATATTGTTGATGTGATGATTGCCATTTCCCTTTAACACATAAATCATCTCATAATAAGTATGGCTGTGCGACGGATGACCAAACTCCTCGCCTTCCAAATCACTAATCACCAAAGACTCAAACTGCAGTTTTTTCACAATATTAAATTAATTTTAAATTTCTTACGATAGCATAAAAATACAATTATTTGAATTAATACTACAAGCTAAAATTTTTAATTTTTCCCAACATTTGTAAAGAGGTTTCCAAGGCATAAAAATTGGAACTCAAATTCTAAATTTAAATTTAATCGAAATCATCAAAAAATGGAATATAGAAAATTAGGATACAGCGATTTAGACGTTTCAGCAATCACTTTCGGAGCCTGGGCAGCCGGCGGATGGATGTGGGGAAGCACAGACAGAAACGAAGCTATCGAAGCCATCAAAGCATCTTATGATGTTGGCGTAACTTCTATTGATACCGCACCAATCTACGGGCAAGGAACGAGCGAAGAAATTGTAGGCGAAGCGATTAAAGATATTTCTCGAGACAAGGTTCAAATCCTTACAAAGTTTGGAATGCGCTGGGATTTGGACAAGGGAACTTTGGCAATGAACAGCAAAAATAATGACGGAAAAGATATCGACATTTACAAATACGCCGGAAAAGAAAGCATCATTTACGAATGTGAGCAAAGTTTGAAACGACTTGGAACAGATTACATCGACCTTTATCAAATCCATTGGCCTGATGTTACAACGCCGATTGGTGAAACTTTCGAAGCGGTTTCTAAATTAATTGAGCAAGGAAAAGTTCGTTTTGCAGGTGTTTGTAATTACAATGCACAGCAAATGGCTGAAGCGGAAAAAACTTTGAAACTGGTTTCCAATCAGATTCCGTTCAGTATGGTGAATCGTGGGATTGAGGACGAAACCGTTCCTTATTGCATCGAAAATAATAAATCCATTTTGGCTTACAGTCCTTTGGAAAGAGGATTGCTGACGGGGAAAATCACTTCAGATTACAAATTTCAAGATGGCGACCACAGAGCCGGTCATCCTCATTTCCAGCCAGATTTCATTAAGAAAACCAACGAACTTTTAGATAAAATAAAACCAATTGCTGACGAGTATAATGCAACTCTTGGACAATTGGTTCTGCGATGGACGATTGAAAGACCCGGAATTACGATTGCTCTGGCTGGTGCGAGAAATGCAGAACAAGCAGTTCAAAATGCAAAAGCGATAGACATCAAACTTTCGAAAGAAGAAATTGATAGTATTAATGAATTGGTCAATGCTTTTTAATCATTCAATTCAAAAAAAATGGAATATAGATTTTTAGGAAAATCAGGACTTAAAGTGCCTGTTCTCAGTTTTGGAACGGCAACTTTTGGTGGAGAAGGTGATTTCTTCAAAGCTTGGGGAAACACGCAGGTTGACGAAGCTAAAAAACTCATCAATATTTGTTTGGATGCAGGCGTTAATCTATTTGATACAGCCGATATGTATTCTGATGGAAAATCGGAAGAAGTTTTAGGAAAAGCTATTGAAGGTATTTCCCGTGAACAATTGATTTTATCAACGAAATCAACTTTCACTTTTGGTGAAGGACCGAATAATCAAGGCTCTTCCCGACTCCATATTTTGAAACAAATCGAAGGAAGTCTAAAACGTCTCGGAACAGATTACATCGACATTTATCATATGCACGGCTTCGATGGAAACACACCGATTGAGGAGACTTTGAAAGTTTTGGACGAATTAGTAACAAGCGGAAAAGTAAGATATATTGCAGCTTCCAATTTCTCCGGCTGGCATCTGATGAAGTCAATCGGGATTTCAGAAAAATATGGCTGGAGCAAATATATTGCGCATCAGGTTTATTACTCCTTAGCAAATCGTGATTATGAATGGGAATTGATGCCTTTGGGATTGGACCAAAATGTGGGTTCGATTATTTGGTCGCCATTGGCATCCGGAAGATTGAGCGGAAAACACGGAAGAAATAAAGAAATTCCGAAGGATGGGCGGATTGCTCAAGGCGGAAGCCCTGTTCCGGAAGCCGTTGTTCAGGAAGAGATTTTTTACAATACGATTGATGCATTGGAAGATGTTGCTGGCGAAGTTGGAAAAACTGTTGCTCAGGTTGCCCTTAATTGGTTATTACAACGTCCGACCGTTTCCAGCATCATTATTGGTGCAAGAAATGAAGAACAATTGAAACAAAATCTGGAAGCTGTCGGCTGGAATCTGACTCGCGAACAAGTTGAAAAACTCGACAAAGCAAGCGAAGTTCCACCAACTTATCCGTATTGGCATCAATGGAAAAATAAAAGCCTGAACCCAACACCGGATTTTTACAGCCATTTGAAATAAGTTTTAAAAACAAACTATGAAAGACTTCAAAATGACTTATTTCTTTTTGAGATTGCCAATCGCCATTTCCTTATTAGGTCACGGATTGGTAAGACTTCCAAAGCTTGAAACGTTCAGCAATTGGATGGTAACATCAATGGACAAATCTGCAATCCCAAGTTTTATTATTGTGCCTTTCAGTTATATTTTACCGATTGTAGAATTCTTGATTGGATTATCATTATTAATTGGATTTCAAACCAAATACACAATTTATTCAGGATTAGTTTTGATGAGCATTTTGATATTAGGAAGTGCATCAATCGAGAATTGGAGTGCGATTGAAGCGCAGTTATTGCATTCAGTTTATTTGGGTGGATTGCTTTGGTTTTATGAAAAATATAAACCCGTTTCGAATCATTAATTTTCTAAAAATAAAGTATGAAATTTTTAAAAGTAATAGCATTTTTAATTTTGTCCGTTAATTATTTATCGGCTCAGAATCGTCCGATCTTGGATATTATGCTGACGAATTATGAATATCCTTATCCCGTTCATTTTCTTGATTTAAAAAGTCAGAATCAGGATTTGAAAATGGCTTATATGGACATCAAACCCGAAAAATCAAATGGAAAAACAGTTGTTCTGCTTCACGGAAAAAATTTCAATGGAGCTTATTGGAAAACAACGATTCAGGCTTTGACAAAAGAAGGATTCAGAGTGGTAGTTCCTGACCAGATTGGATTTGGAAAGTCATCAAAACCGATAGAATATCAATTCAGTTTTCAGCAATTGGCTCAGAATACGAAAGCAATTTTGGATGAATTAAAATTGGATAAAATTTATCTTCTGGGACATTCGATGGGTGGAATGCTGGCGACAAGATTCACATTAATGTATCCCGAAACGGTTGAAAAATTAATTCTTGAAAATCCAATCGGACTAGAAGATTGGAAACTGGTTGCGCCTTACGCTTCTATCGACAAGAATTATCAAACTGAATTAAAAGCCAATTACGAATCAACCAAAAAATATCAAAACGGATTCTATTACAACAACAAATGGAAACCGGAATATGACGAATGGGTTTATCTTTTAACAGGTTGGATAAAATCGCCTGATTATCCAAAAGTTGCTTTAGTTAATGCTAAAACTTCGGATATGATTTTCACGCAACCCGTGGTTTATGAATTTCAAAATCTGAATGTTCCAACTTTACTGATTATCGGAACACGAGACAGAACGGCGATTGGAAAAAACAATGTGAAAGACCCAAAAATAGCTGAAACGATGGGACGATACGACTTATTGGGAAAAGCAACTCAACAAAAAATAAAAGGTTCAAAACTGGTGGAAATCGACAACGTGGGGCATCTTCCGCACATCGAGGTTTTTGACCAATTTATCAAACCTGTGAAAGAATTTTTAAAATAATAAATTATCAAAATGAAAAAAGTAAATATTAAAAATACAGACTTAGAAATCGCTCCAATCAACTTTGGAGGCAATGTTTTTGGATGGACTTTGGATGAGAAAGAATCGTTTAATATCCTGAATAAATTTGAAGAAAATGGATTTAATTTCATCGATACAGCCGACACTTATTCCTGGTGGGTGAACGGAAAAGGCGGACAGTCCGAGGAAATCATCGGAAAATGGATGAAGGAAAAGAAGAACCGACAAGATATCGTTCTCGCCACAAAAGTTGGTTCAGAAACCAAAGAACACGGTTTTGACATCAGTAAAAAACATATTCTTAAATCTGTAGACGAATCATTGAAACGTCTTGGAACAGACCATATCGATTTATATTACACCCATTTTGATGATAACAAAACGCCTGTGGAGGAAACATTATCAGCTTATGACGAAATTGTAAAAGCCGGAAAAGTAAGATACATCGCAGCGTCCAATGTTTCTCCGGAAAGATTAATTGAATCTTTTGAAGTTGCTGAGAAAAATAATTTCCCAAAATATGTAGCACTTCAACCGCATTATAATTTGGTGGAAAGACAAAAATTTGAGACCGAATATGCGCCATTGGTAGAAAAATTTGAATTGAGTGCATTTCCTTACTGGTCTTTGGCAGCGGGATTTTTAACAGGAAAATACAGAACAGAAGCCGATTTTGAAACAACAGCAAGAGGCGGCGGAATCAAAAAATACTTTGATGACAAAGGAAAAGCAGTTTTGAGTGCACTTGATAAAGTTTCAGAAAAGCACCAATCTCAGCCTGCAACGGTTGCTTTAGCTTGGCTATTGGCAAACCCATTCATTACTGCGCCAATCGTAAGTGCGACCAGTGAAAGACAATTGCAAACGATTTTCGATGCTCCGAAATTACATTTGGATTCGGAAGATTTGGAAATCCTTAATCAAGCTTCAGAATAACCAATGATAGAAGAACAATCAAAACTGAGTAAAGTTCAGGTTCTCGGGATGGCTGTCGTAGCAGGGATTTGTGTTTCAAATATCTATTACGCACAGCCAATCCTGCATCAGATTGCACAAACTTTCAATGTTTCAGAAAGTAAAATGGGAATTATGGTTGGTTTGGGACAAGTCGGTTATGGTGCGGGATTATTGACTTTAGTTCCATTGGGTGATAAAGTCAATCGTAAAAATCTGATATTGATTCTATTGGGGATTTTATTTTGTATTCTGATGGCTATCGGATTGGTTTCCAATTATTACTTCATTTTCTTATTTAGCTTACTACTGGGTTTAACTGCTGTTGCGGCACAGGTTATTTTGCCAATGGCAGCGGAATTGTCAGGTAACGAAAAAGGTAAAAATGTTGGAATTATTTTCACAGGAATCCTTGTCGGAATCTTAATGGCAAGAGTTTTCAGTGGTTATATTTCCGAATGGAGCAATTGGAAAATGGTGTATTACATTTCGGCAGGATTTACAATATTTTCGTTGGCATTTGTTTATTTCAAATTACCGAGTGTCAAACCGACTTTCAAAGAATCTTATTTTAAATTAATTTCATCCTCATTTTATCAATTAAAACGATTCCCTCAACTGAGAATATTAGCATTAATGGGCGGAATTGCTTTCTCCATATTTTGCTCATTTTGGACAACTTTGACATTTCTTTTAGTTGAAAAACCTTACAATTATAGTTCAGACACAATCGGACTTTTCGGAATGCTGGGAATTGCAGGAGCTCTAGTCGCACCAATGATTGGAAAAGCTTCTGACAAAGGCGGTTCTGGAAAAACACAGTTGATTGCAAGTGTTATTCTCTTAGCAGGTTCAGTTATTATTTTTCTGTTTCCAAGTTATTTAATATCCATTATTTTAGCCGTGATTTTCATTGATGTTGGCGTACAATCTATTCAAGTGACAAATGTTGCATTAATTTACAGGTTAGACCAAAAAGCCAACAGCCGAATCAATACGATTTATATGACTTCTTATTTTGCCGGTGGCGCAATTGGAACTTTTATAGGACTAAAATGTTGGGAAACTGGTGGTTGGCATTATGTTGGGATTCAACTCGTTGTATTTAGTTTAATTGTATTTTTGATGAATATATTTAAAGCTGTAAAATCAAATTAATAAAAAGAAAATATGAAACTTTCAATCACACTATTAACACTATTTTTAGGATTAAATCTTACAATATCTCAAAACTTGAAAACTGTTACTTACAAAGACGGAACTCAAAAACTGAATGGATTAGTTACCTCAAATTCAGGAAAAAAACTTCCCGGCGTTCTGATTCTGCCAGCTTGGAAAGGCATTGATAACGAAGCAAAAGACGCTGCTCTTCAATTGGAAAAGCAAGGTTTTATTGCTTTTGTGGCTGATATTTATGGCGAAGGAAATATTCCTGCCGATAATGCAGCTGCCGCAAAAATCGCAGGAACTTACAAACAAGATTACAAAGCTTATCAACAGAGGATTTCTGTCGCTTTGGAAGAACTGAAAAAGCAAGGCGCAAATCCTGATAAAATAGCTGTCATCGGCTATTGTTTCGGTGGAACGGGCGCTTTGGAAACGGCGAGAGCTGGATTTCCAGTTGCTGGCGTTGTCTCTATTCACGGTGGTTTGGCGAAAGGAAATGACAGACTGAATGTCCCAATCAAAACAAAAGTTCTCGTAGAAAATCCTGCAGATGACGAAAGTGTAAAACCGGAAGATATGATGAATCTGATTGCAGAATTAAAAACAGGAAAAACAGATTTTCAAATCATCACTTACGCCAATTCCAAACATACGTTTACAAGTCCAGAATCTCCTGATTATAATGAAACAATGGCAAAACGTGCGTGGAATCACACGTTGACTTTCCTTAAAGAAATTTTGAAATAGAAGTTAGACTTTAGTTATTAGAAGTTAGAAAGACAGCCATTACAGCTGTCTTTTTTTTATTTTTTGATGAGCAATGAAACGATATCCTGCACCACTTTCTGAGAGACAAAATTCATAAAATCAATCCTTTCCAAATGTGGAAGAAACAATTTTGAAGTTGTTTCATCGTTTCCAATTCTAATCGTATAATAAACCGTTCCTACATCTTTCCCGTCCTCGCCTTTTCCGGGACCAGCAACGCCTGTGGTAGAAATAGCAATATCAGTTTTGAATAATTCCTGACAGCCTTTCGCCATTTCCGAAGCTACTTGTTCACTAACAACAGTGAATTCTTCAATCGTTTTAGGATTAACTTTCAGAATATCAACTTTCTTCTCGGTTGCGTAACTCACAATTCCGCCGATGAAATATTTCGAACTTCCCGTTATTGAGGTAATTAATCGTGATAATTCTCCGCCCGTACAACTTTCCGAAACCGAAATGGTCAACTTTCTGTCATTCAACAATTCGCCAAGGATTTTTTCGATTTTATCTTCGTGGGTTGCGATGATATTGTCTCCGATGATTGGGATTAATTTCTGAATTTCAGTTTCCAATTCTTGATTTAATTTCTCCTGAGAATCTCCAGAAGCTGTTAATCTTAATTTCACTCTCGTACCAATTGGTAAATAAGACAACGCAATATGTTCCGGTAATGCTAATTCCCAACTTTCAATGTTTTCTGACAAAATACTTTCTGGAACATCCACAACGGACACGATTCTCGTAACAATATGGTCTAATGACAATTTCGCTTTCAAGAATGGAATGATTTGGTCTTTCACCAAAGGTTTGACCTCGTAAGGAACGCCGGGCAAACTGAAACAAAACGTTCCATTTCTCTCCAAAACCATACAAGGCGCCGTCCCGAAATAATTCAGAAAAACCTCAGCTTCTGACAAGACAATCGCCTGTTCCTTATTGTGTTCCAAAATCCAAAGTCGGTTTCGCTTTTCGAGATAAGCGCGCAAATGTTCGTAAACTTTATCGGAAAAAATCAATTCGTCTTCGAAGAACTCAGCGTAAGCTTTTTTGGTAATATCATCTTTCGTAGGACCCAATCCGCCAGTTGTGAAAACCACATCAGCCATTTCAAAAGCTTTCGTTAGTGTAGAGACAATCGTACTTTCATCATCAGGAATTGTGAAAATGGAAGTCACTTTCACACCGATTTCCTTAAGTTGTGTGGCAATGAAATTGGAATTGGTGTCAACGGTGTTTCCTGAAAGAATCTCGTCGCCAATGGTAATCAGAACTGCTGTTTTCATAAGAACAAATTTCGGGAATAACTGACATATTTGATTAACAATATCTCATTTTTATTAAACTTTAAAATGATATTTTTTTTGTCTATTCAAATCTTATGATATAATTCATTTCGGCTTGAATATCGGCTTAAAACTTGTAATTTTATAGTAATGGAAAAGACAATTTTAGAACCTCGATTTAAAGATTCCCCACATTTTAAAGATTTCTGGACAACTGGCAACGGAAAACAGCTCATCGATTTTTCCGGCGCTGAAGTTAGCTTCAAAGATTTTGACAAATTCTCCCGTTACTTTTATCACGTTGATGAACTAGGCGACGACATTGTAAAAGAAGTTTATTTTACCAAGAAATTTCAGGAAGCTTCCCGAGAAATCGAACAATACATCCGAAAAGGCGTTTCAGAAACCGACGATGTTCCGGCGAGTGTTCAAAGTCTTTTCCAACAAACACAAGCTGTCCCTAATTGGCTGGATTACAATCTGCTGAAAAGCGGCGCAGAACTTTGTATGCGGAGCAATGTGGACTCTCTAATTTCTTTGCGGGATTATTGTCTCATCGGCGGTTACGATTATGCTTACCTCAACAAACCGCTGATTGTTACAGAAGCTTTGAAGAAAGGCGCAGTGAAACGACTTTCAGAAACCTTAGATTTTTGGGTAAATGTGACAAGATACAATGCTCTGGAAATTCACGCAAAAGGTTATGAGTTTGCCATAAAAACACGGCTGATACATTCCTACGCCAGACTTTCCATCAAGAAACATTACAAAAACTGGGACACAGAAAATTGGGGAGAACCGATTAATTCGTGGGATATGATGGCGACTTACATTGGTTTCAGTTTGGTTTTTCTTCACAGTCTCAAAAAATTGGGGAATACTTTTTCTGATGAGGAAGAAAGAGGCCTTTTTCATCTTTGGAAATACGTGGGCTATCTTTTGGGAATTCCGGAAGACCTTCTGCCAGACGACAAAAAACAGGCAACCGAATATTTTTATCTCTGGACAGCCATCCAGCCACCTTCTGATAAAGATTCGATTTTATTGGCGCATTCTCTGTTGAACGAATCTCTGGAAAATCCAATTCTAAAATATGGTTTTCAGAAAAAAATGTTGCGGTTTCTTCACATCAGTTGCACGTGGTTTCTACTCGATGATGCGGTTTGCAAAAGGTTGGAAATCCCAAAAGTTTTCGGAAAAAGCGTCTTTCCAAATACCAAAAGATTCATCAACAAAATCTACAATAATGTCGTGAGCCGCAAAAACCGAATCGCAAAAGGAAATAAAGACCAAATGCAGGTTTTAAAAGATTATTTAAGAGTCACACAACAGTCGAATTTTCATTAATTCTCCAGTCAGAAAACTCAATTGGATTTCCAAACAATTTTATAATTATCTTTGATTAAAATTGGGGAATGAAATCATCTTTCTGGAACAACTACAGCAACATTATTCTGCTTCTCATCGGGATTTTCATTGGAAGTCTCGTCGGGATTTTCGCACCTGATTTTGTAACTTATCTGAAACCAATTGGCGACATTTTTTTGAATTTGTTATTCGTAACGGTTATTCCATTAGTATTTTTTGCGATTGTTTCTGCTATATCAGGAATTGAACAGCAAAATCAATTGGGCAAAATTATCGGAACAATGGCTTTGACTTTCTTGAGTTTCATTTTGATTTCAGCGACGTTTTGCATCATAATGGTTTATTTTTTCCCAACCGAAACACCGAAAAACATCAGCGAAACCATATCAGAAAATATTCAAAATAATTCTAGTATCAATGATCAAATAGTAGGATTTTTCACTGTCAGCGAGTTCTACCATTTGTTCTCGAGACAAAATATGCTCGCATTGTTAGTCTTCTCATTTTTAGTTGGCATTTCTATTAGAAAATCAGGAGAAAAAGGGAAGCCTTTTCAAAATTTCATCCTTTCTGGAAACGAAGTGATGAAACAGCTTTTGTTATTAATAATGAAAGTTGCTCCAATTGGATTAGGCACTTACTTCGCTTACCAAGTCGGGACTATTGGACCTCAGCTTTTCGGATTTTACGCTAAACCTTTAGGATTATATTACATCGCTGGAACTATTTATTTCATCGTATTTTTCAGTCTTTACGCCTTCGTTTGGAAAGGTGGAAAAGGCGTGAAAGCTTTTTGGAAAGAAAGTCTTTTGCCGACCGCAACTGCCATCAGTACGTGTAGCAGTTTGGCAACAATGCCAGTAGCCATCGAGTCTGCAAAAAAAATGGGCATTCCTGCATCTATTGCCAACGTTGTAATTCCTATTGGAACTACGATCCACAAAAACGGTTCCTCCATTTCATCAATTATCAAAATTTATGTGGCATTTCAGTTACTCGGCTGGAATTTCTTCGAACCAATGAATCTTATAATGGCTTTGGGAATCACAGTTTTCGTAAGTGCGGTCGCTGGCGGAATCCCAAATGGCGGTTATATCGGAGAAATGTTGATGATTTCGGTTTACAAAATTCCGCCTGATGTTGTTCCTGCAGTCATCATTATTGGGACTTTGGTTGACCCGCTGGCAACGGTTTTGAACTCCGTCGGGAATATTTTGGCATCAATGATTGTTTCGAAGTTTGTGAAAACCGAAGTTGTTTAATTTTTTTAGGAGCTTAATCCCGCTGTCCACTGTATCTTTTTTGTTTTTACAAAGTTTGTCAATCCGATTGAAATTAAAATCAGAAAACAAAAAAGGATGCCGTTGCCATCGCGGCTAGTTGGCAATTCGCTGGGATACTTCAAATGTAGGTGCTTCGCACCGTGGAATTAGATTTTATACCAACATTTCGCCACTTCGCGGCTCGCCAATGCAGCTTTACTCACTTCTCTTGAAAGGTTCCAGATTTTCCAGCTCTTCCGGTGTGAACAATCTATAATGAACTTTGAAGGTTTTTCCCAAAGGCGTTTCCAGAGAAAATCCACCAGGTCCCCAACCATCTAAAACATCCAAAGTAAAATGAGAATACTTCCAATATTCGAATAGGTCGCGGTCTATCCAGAATTCGTGATCATTGATGGTTCCAATCATTGCGTCATTCATTCTTGGGAAATAACCTCCTTTTTCGAAACATTGTGGTTGTGTGCCTTCGCAACAACCGCCAGCTTGGTAGAACATCAGTTCGCCGTGTTTTTTTTCCAGTTCCCAAATGACTTCCAAAGCTTTTTCGGTTACGGAAAGTCTTGCGATTTTATCTTTGGCTTCCATATACTATAATTTTTTAATTGATGATTTAAACACAAAGGCACAAAGATTAATTTATTTAAACTTGTTTCAAGGAACTTAAAAAAATCAAAGATTTTTTAATATTGACGAAATTAAAAATTTTGTGCCTTAAAAACTCAATCATTACAATGAAAGCTTTGTGCCTTTGTGGTAATTGCCATTTATAATGAAGTTAATAAAACCCGACAAACAAAATCTGCCGGGCTCAAAAACACAAATAACAATAAATTAATTTTGTCCGGCGATGTCCAGAACGATACGTCCGTCGATTTGTCCTTTCTTCATTTTGTCAAATACATCGTTGATATCTTCCAGTTTCGCAGAAGTCACTGTGGCTTTTACCAAACCTTCGTTCGCAAAATCAAGCGCTTCTTGTAAATCTTTTCTAGTTCCAACAATAGAGCCTCTCACGGTAATTCTCTTAAGGACCGTTTCGAAAATAGGTAATGGAAAAGAACCTGGCGGAAGTCCGTTCAATGCAATGGTACCTTTTCTTCTAAGAACATCTATCCCCTGCTTGAAAGCAATTGGAGAAACAGCGGTAATCAATGCACCGTGCATTCCTCCAACTTCTTTGTGAAGATATTCTCCCGGGTCGGTTTCTTTTGCATTCACAACCAAATCTGCACCTAATTTTTTAGCCAATTTCAATTTATCATCTGAGACATCTATCGCTGCAACGTGCATCCCCATTGCTTTTGCATACTGAACGGCAACGTGACCCAATCCACCGATTCCGGAAATAGCCACCCATTCGCCTGGTCTTGTTTCGGTTTCTTTAAGTCCTTTGTAAACCGTTACACCAGCGCAAAGAATCGGAGCGATTTCTAGGAAGTTGACATTTGATTTCAGATGTCCTACATATCTGGAATCCGCGATCACATATTCTGCAAATCCACCATCTACGCTGTAACCTCCGTTTTTCTGAGCTTCACACAATGTTTCCCATCCCGTTATACAATAATCGCAGCATCCACAAGCCGAATACAACCAAGGAACTCCAACTGCATCGCCTTCCTTCACCATCGCTTCCGGTCCGCAAGCCACAACTATTCCGACACCTTCGTGTCCCGGAATCAGAGGCATTTTGGGTTTCGCCGGCCAGTCGCCGTCCACAGCGTGCAAGTCAGTGTGGCAAACGCCACAGGCAATTACTTTTACTAATACTTCATAACGTCCGGGAGTTTTTACCGGAACTTCCATAATTTTCAATGGCTCGCCATAACCTTGTACAACTGCCGCTTTCATTGTTTTTGGAATCATAATTTACTTTTTATATGGTTAATATTATTGTTTTTATTGTTATTTGATGTTCCAATGTCTGTCTAATGCGTCATCTGCGTGAGGGATTGTAAGGGTTGCGAGGAACGAGCAAGTGCGAAATGAAATGTAGCACCGGAACGAAGTGCAGCCCTGAAAAGCCCGACCGTAGCCTCGGACTTAGCCAAGGCGAAGGGCACGCCATTAAAAACACAATACTTTATCTTAGAAGAATCCTAATTTGTTTTTGTTGTAGGATATCAGCATATTTTTGGTTTGACGGTAGTGGTCGAGCATCATTTTATGATTTTCTCTACCAACTCCAGACTGCTTGTAACCTCCGAAAGGTGCTCCAGCAGGGTAAGCGTGGTATTGATTCACCCAAACTCTACCAGCCTGCACGTGGCGAGGAATCTGATACAACTGATGCGCGTCTCTCGTCCAAACTCCAGCTCCTAGACCATAAATCGTATCATTCGCAATTTCCAGAGCTTCCGCTTCGTCTTTGAAAGTCGTGAACGCCACCACAGGTCCGAAAATCTCTTCCTGGAAGATTCTCATTCTGTTGTTTCCTTTGAAAATGGTTGGCTTGATGTAGTAACCGTCTTCCAATCCTTCGATGTGGTTAGCTTCTCCTCCTGTCAAAACTTCTGCGCCTTCTTCTTTACCCAGTTTCAAATAACCTTCGATTTTGTCTTTTTGGATTTTGGAAGCTTGCGCTCCCATCATCACAGTTTTGTCTAATGGATTTCCAACTTTTATAGCTTCGGTTCTTTCAATCACTTTTGCGATGAAAGCATCCGCAATGTCTTCCTGAACCAATAATCTTGAAGGACAAGTACAGATTTCTCCTTGATTCAATGCGAAAAGAACTGCGCCTTCGATTGCTTTATCCAGGAATTCGTCGTCTGCATCCATTACTGAATTGAAGAAAATATTAGGCGACTTCCCTCCTAATTCCAATGTCACAGGAATAATATTTTCTGTCGCATATTGCATCACCAAACGACCTGTTGCTGTAGAACCTGTGAAAGCTGCTTTGTTCACTTTTGGATTAGTTACCAAAGCTCTTCCTAACTCTGCGCCGAAACCGTTTACAATGTTTACAACGCCGGGCGGCAGCAAATCTCCAATCAGTTCCATCAAAATCATAATTGAAATTGGTGTACTTTCCGCCGGTTTCAGAACGACGCAGTTACCTGCTGCCAAAGCTGGAGCAAGTTTCCAAACGGCCATCAAGATTGGGAAATTCCAAGGGATGATTTGTGCAATGACGCCAAGTGGTTCGTGGACGATTAATGAAACCGTGTCTTTATCCAACTCGTTATGTGAACCTTCTTCTGCTCTAATTACCGAAGCAAAATATCTGAAATGGTCTATCGCCAAAGGAATATCCGCAGCTAAAGTTTCTCTTACCGCTTTTCCGTTGTCAATTGTTTCTACAGTTGCGATATATTCCAGATTTTCCTCAATCCTGTCTGCAATTTTGTTCAGGATAATACTGCGTTCTGTTGGAGAAGTATCTTTCCAAGTTTTGAAGGCTTCTGATGCCGCATTCACAGCATTTTCCAAATCTTCTTTGTTAGAATGTGCAGCCTGTGTGAATACTTTTCCATTAATAGGAGAAACCACATCGAAATATTGTCCGCCAGCGGATGGTACAAATTTTCCACCGATGTAATTATCATATTTAGCTTTGAATTCTGGCCAAGCTAAAGTGGTCGAATTTTGTTGTTCTAGTGTTGTGCTCATAATAATATTTGTTTTGTTATTAATAATCAGTTAACATTTGATTAAAGCTAAGTTAATTCCATATTTAGTTAATAGAATAGCACAATTCTCCAAAAAAATAGTAAAATCCTATTTTTAAGATTCTTTATCATTTCATTAAGAAAAAATTATGTTGGGCTGTGTTCTTAAAATTATTATATTTGAGAAACAAGATGTTATAAAAATCTTGAATAATGAATCTAAATCATTTTCAGCTTAACAAACCTAATCTGACACAGGAAAATAAACTGAACACATTGGTGGAAAATCAGACCAAGTTCAGTTTAAATAATTGTGAATTCAGTATCTATGAAACGCATAAGAGTGCTTATGATGTGAAATTGCATTTTGAGCATTTGGCGTTTACTGGAATGTTAAGAGGAAAGAAGTGGATGAAGCTTCAGGATAAGAGTAATTACTTCGAATATCTGCCTGGAGAAAGTGTTTTGGTCGCTCCTGGAGAAACAATGGTTATTGATTTTCCTGATGCTGATAAAGATGCTTCGCAGTGTATTTCATTGACTTTGAATCCCGAATTTGTCCAGGAATCGCTTGACCTTTTGAACTTCAATGCGAAAAAAGTGGACGATTCTTCGCAATGGAATATTTCTTTGGAAGAATTTTATCTACTCAATAGTAAAGCTCTAGCTTCCGCAACTAATAATATTATGAGAATTGCAATGGACGATAATTCTTATAAAGATGTAATTGCAGATTTTGCTTTGAAAGAACTTTTGATAAGACTGATGCAAACTCAGGCGAGAAATCTGGTAGAGAAAAACACTTTGAAAAATAAATCAAGAATTGGTTTTGTTGCAGATTACATCAAGAAAAATCTCCATCAGAAATTATCCATTGATGCGATTGCGAAAATGGCTTATGTCAGTAAATCGAATTTTTTCAAGATGTTCAAGGAAGAATTGGGGATTTCTCCTAATGAGTTTATTATTCAGGAGAGAATCAAGAGAGCGAAAGAAATGCTGATTCATAACAGTTCGGTAAGTGAGACCGCTTTCAGTACAGGATTTTCGGATACTAATTATTTCATCCGGGTTTTCAAACAAATGGAAGGTGTAACGCCAAAAATCTTTCAGACCAAAAAATTATTTTGAATTAAGTTAGTAGTTAGTTATAGATTTTCAAAAGAAGACGAGCAAATACATCATTTGCTCGTCTTCGCTTTTTCATAATTATTGTAAGAATCTTATTTTTGATAAGAATAATATCTCGCGCCCTTCAGAACAGGACTTTCTTTCTCAATTTTTATCAATCCGAATCCTTTATAATCTGGATTTACAGAAGAATCCAATTGTTTGCGGTGCAACTTCTCGTAAGTTTCGAAATCAATTGCTAATCTGTTTTTCAAGCTTTCGAAAACGTTCCATTTTTCTACAATAGATTTCCATTCTGGAGAAATTTTTCCTACAAATACTTTTGATTTGGAACCACTTCCGTAAGCCAGGAAACCAATTTCTTTTTCCGTTAAATCTTCATTTTCGTTAAACGAAGTTTGTAGTGCAGACAACAGTGCCATAAAAATAGAAGCCGTGTACATATTTCCAATTTCGGAAGAAGCGCGTTGAGATTTCTCAATTTTTTCATTGATGAAATTGATATAATCTTCAGATTTTGCGATGGCTTTTTGTTTCTCGGCATCAGAAAAATCAAGATGATTTTCTAAACTATAAATTTCGGTGAAAACTCTTTTCCCGTGAAATGCATAAGGCAAATGGAAAATCAAATACCTCCAATCTTCGTAAGGTCTAACAGTAAAAGTCTGTTCTTTATAGTGCTGATAAGCTTCGCGAATCCTGTCCTGATAACATTGATTAGAATATTGACCGTCGAAAACAGGTTCGTCTGTAAACACTTCAATTTTGTCCGGATAATTTTCTGGAGCAGAAGTCAATTCAGATTTGGAATGATGACGTCTTGGTTTGAAGAAATCAAAAACACTCTCTGTTGCAACGCCCCAATTATTATCAATTTCAATCAATTTCGGATTCGCAGAAACCAATAATGAAACTGCGCCGCCACCTTGCGTATATTCTCCGGAAGAAGCCAACTCATATTTTGCATAATCACTGGCAATCACAACGGCCTTTTTAGTAGGATTTGCTCTTACAAAATCTAATGAATTATGAAGCGCATCAACTGCACCAACGCAGGCAAAAGTCATATCAACAACGTCACAATTTTTGAAACTTTTTCCCCCAAATTCTTCGGTTAAAAATCCTTCTACCATTTGAACGGCGTAAGTTGCGGTTGGCTTTGCAGCATCCAATGCGCTTTCTGTTCCGAGATAAACTCTCGATATTTCTTTCGGATTGATGTTATAATCTTGAATTAATTTAAGCAAAGCTTCCGCTGCGAAAGTTGCTGCATCCTCGTGAAGATCGGGTAAAGCCATTTTGTGTAAGCCCAAACCTTTTTCCAATTTTGCTGGTTCTATTCCTCTTTTCTCTGCAAGGTCTTTGATTTCTAAATATAAAGAAGGCACATAAAAACTGGCCGCATCAACTCCGAATTTCGTCATTTTAAAAATTTTAAGACACGAATTTAGAAAATCTTATGGAAAGCGCCTAAATATAGAGGAGGTTTATTATCTTGCAGCTCATTTTTTATTACGGATGTACAAAACTTTAAAAAAAGTCGTCAAAAATATTATGCCTCAAAAATTTCTTTTTGAAAATGAGGTTCTTTTGCGTTCGCTGATTTATCCCCTTTACAAAGGTGAAAATTACGAGTGTAATATTTGCAACAAGCACTTGAAAGATTTTGTATTGGTAGAAAATGGCAATTTGGTTTGTCCTGTTTGTGGCAGCTTGCCAAGAACGAGACGGCTTTGGAAACTTCTGAATGAAAAGTATTTAAAACCTGAAATTAAGATTCTAGATTTTTCACCTTCCAGAGCGATTTACAGGAATCTCAAAAAAAATAAAAACATTACTTATTTTTCTACCGATTTTGAGAATGAATTTCTAGCCGATTATCGTTTTGACATCACCAATATTGCTGCAGAACCTGAAAGTTTTGATTTGATTATCTGCTATCATATTTTAGAACACATCGATTCTGACCAACAAGCAATGAATGAATTGTTCCGAGTTTTAAAAGCTGATGGAACCTGCCTCATCCAAACACCTTTTAAAGATGGAGACACTTATGAGGATTTTTCTATCAAAACCAAGGAAGATCGTTTAAAACATTTTGGACAAGATGATCACGTGCGTATCTATTCTATCAACGGCTTGAAAGAACGTTTGGAGAAAAGTGGATTTTTGGTTGATGTTCAAACTTTCTCAAAAAATGATTTTTTTGGCTTAAGTGAAAACGAACATATTTTGATTTGTTCTAAGAAATAAAAAAAGAGCCTCACTGTTAAAAACAAATGAGGCATCTTAAACAAAATCAAAAAACCTTATTATATGCAAGTCTCATCGTGTTGTGACAAATCCAAACCTATATTTTCGGAATCTTCTGCAACTCTGAGCGGAATTATTAAATCTGTCAATTTATATAAAATCAGAGATCCTAAAAATGTAAATGCAGAAACTAAAACCAACGCCATCATATGATGAGCAAACACTTCAAATCCGCCGTGAAGAAGACTTGCATTTTCACCCTGAGCCAACATTGCTGTCAGAATCATTCCCATAATTCCACCAACGCCGTGACAAGCGAAAACATCCAAAGTATCATCTACTTTTTTTAGTCTTTTCCAGTTGCACATCAGATTCGAAACAATAGCTGAAATAAATCCGATAAAAATAGCGTGCGGAATTGTCACAAATCCTGCAGCCGGCGTAATCGCAACCAACCCAACAACCGCCCCAATACAAGCGCCTAAAGCGGAAACTTTGCGACCATTAACCCTATCAAAGAAAATCCAAGTCAGCATTGCAGTTGCCGAAGCTACCGTTGTCGTTCCAAAAGCCATCGCAGCGGTTGCATTAGCCGACAAAGCTGAACCTGCATTGAAACCAAACCAGCCAAACCAAAGCATTCCTGTTCCGAGAATCACAAACGGAATATTAGAAGGTTCGTGATGCGGATTTTTACGGTTTCCAATCATCATTGCGCCAGCCAAAGCTGCGAATCCGGCGCTCATATGAACTACCGTTCCTCCAGCAAAATCCTTAACTCCAAAATATTTGTTCAATAAACCTTCCGGATGCCAAACCATATGACAAAGCGGTGTATAGATAATTAGGCTAAACAAAACCATAAACAGCAAGTAAGAAATAAACCTAACTCTCTCTGCGAATGAACCGGTTATCAAAGCTGGCGTAATCACCGCAAATTTCATTTGAAACATTGCGAACAAAATAAATGGAATTGTTGAAGCCATCTGGCTGTGAGGAAAAACACCAACGTTATTAAAAAACAAATAGGATGTCGGATTTCCAATCAAACCATAATGTTCTCCATTAATCGTAATCCCGATTGAATCACCAAACGACAAGCTAAATCCTACAACAACCCAAAGAATACTTATAACTCCGAGTGCAATAAAACTTTGTAACATTGTAGAAATGACGTTCTTTTTCCCAACCATTCCGCCGTAAAAGAAAGAAAGCCCAGGTGTCATTAATAAAACCAATCCGGAAGAAGCAAGAATCCAAGCCACATCAGAACCTACAATATTATCTTCTCCAAGAAAAGTTCCAGGTTTTGGTAAAGAAGTCTGTTCCGGCCAGAACAAAGCAGTAATTGAAATAAGACTTATTACCACAAATGATATTATCCAGCGTTTTTCAATTTTCATATTTTAAATTTTAACCCTGCAAATATATAGGGTTAATTTCAAATAATTATAAAAATTCACAATATCATCCCTTAATTTTTTATTATTAAAAATAAAATTACATCAAATAACAAATCGATAAAGCTCAAAATAATAAGGCATCAGTTTTGATATATTAACGAAAATAATAAATTATGAGACCAGATATTCCAAAACCAGACAGCGAAACCAATAAAGGTCCAATGATGGCAATTATAATCATTATCGTGCTTTTCCTCTTAGGTTATTTCGCATATATGATGTTTATTCCTAAACAAATTGAACAGATGAATCAAACTGATAAAATACAGCCAGTAGAAACAAAAGTAAAAGACTCCATATAGGAGTCTTTTTTTATTTTTATATCAAAGTAAATTCTTAGTGAATATGTTTCTCTGCGTGATAAGAACTTCTTACCAAAGGCGAGCTTTCCACGTGACGGAAACCTAAGTTTCTTGCAAAATCTCCATATTCATCAAACTCCTCCGGAGAAACAAAACGCTGAACAGGAAGATGCTTTTTAGTCGGCTGAAGATATTGACCTAAAGTAATCACATCTACATTAGCATTTCTGATATCTTCAATTGTTTGGAAAACCTCATCTTTAGTCTCTCCCAAACCAAGCATTACACCAGTTTTTGTACGGTTTTGTCCTGCTTCTTTCAGGTATCTCAAAACTTCCAAACTACGTTCGTATTTTGCTTGTATTCTCACTTCTCTCGTTAGACGTTTTACCGTTTCCATATTGTGAGAAATCACTTCTGGCGCCACTTCTACCAATCTGTCGATGTGCTTTGTCAAGCCTTGAAAATCGGGAATCAGAGTCTCCATAGTTGTTCCCGGAGAGATTCTACGAACAGCATTCACTGTTTCAGCCCAAAGAATGGAGCCCATATCTTTCAAATCATCTCTATCCACTGAAGTCAATACAGCGTGTTTGATTTTCATTAATTTGATAGAACGTGCTACTTTTTCCGGTTCATCCCAATTGACGTCCATTGGTTTTCCGGTTTTCACACCGCAGAAACCACAACTTCTGGTACAGATATTTCCCAGAATCATAAATGTTGCCGTTCCTTCTCCCCAACATTCGCCCATATTGGGGCAGCTTCCACTTTGGCAAATCGTGTTGAGTTTATATTTATCAACCAAATTTCTTAGTTCTCGGTAATTCTTACCAGTTGGCAATTTTACACGAATCCATTTGGGTTTTTGAGTTAATGTTTCTTCCATTCTGATTTTCTAATATTAAAAATCCGTTTCGTCTTCTTTTAATAATTCGGCCAAGATTTTCTTAGCTCTCATTATTCTCACTTTTGTGTTGGCTACGGATAGATTGAGTTCTTCCGCTATTTCTTTGATGCTTTTTTCTTCAAAAAATCTTAGGCGAATAATGTCCTGATTTTTAGCATCCATTGTTTCTATGATTTTGATGATTTTTTGCTGGTCTTCTTCAGAAATCAGCAATTCTTCCGGCGACCTTGCAAATTCGTTCTTTACATTTTCCAAGCCATCACTTGCATCTTCATTCTCTCTGTTTTTCTTTCTCCAAAAATCGATGATTGTATTTTGAGCAATTGTCAGAATCCACGTTTTGAATTGAAAATTAGGATCAAATAAATCTAGCTTGTTAAGAACTTTTGAAAACACCGAAACCGTAATTTCATCCGCATCATTCTCATCCTTCACTCTGTTCATTACAAAAGAAAAAACATCAACCCAAAATAGATTAATAAGCTGTGTCTGAGCTTTTTGATTCTTATCTCTAGCCTTTATGATGAGAGCGAGTAACTGGTCTTCTTTCATTTTTCAATGAACAAAGATAGCTATATATTATTAAAAAATATTAATATGAAGAGATTGAGAATTTCTATTATTTTGAATGGAATTCTTTTGAGATTTAGAGCGAATTTAAATAACAAATATCAAGATTGAAATCCTTATAAATTGAGTATTTTTACTGGCTTGATTTTGGATTAGGAAAATCAGAATAAACATTTAAAAATCAGATAAATAAATAATGAAATTTTATAAATACCAAGGAACAGGAAATGATTTCGTGATGATAGACAACCGTTTAGGGGAATGGGATGATCTTTCTATCGAAAACATACAAAAACTTTGCGACCGCAGATTCGGGATTGGCGCAGACGGATTAATTAAAATTAATTCCGCAGAAGGTGTTGATTTTGAAGTGGATTATTATAATTCTGATGGGTCTAAAAGTTTTTGCGGAAATGGCGCCCGCTGTTCGGTTGCATTTGCTCATTTTTTAGATATTATTGAAGATAAGACAACTTTTATCGCCATCGATGGAATCCACGAGGCAGAAATCAAAAACGGCATTATCAAATTAAAAATGGGTGATGTAAAAACCATAGATACTGACGGAAATGACTTCGTTTTGAATACCGGATCGCCACATTATGTTAAGTATGTGGAAATGTTAAATAATTATAATGTTTACAAAAACGGTAACGAAATCCGAAATTCTGAAACTTATAAGCAGGAAGGAATCAATGTCAACTTCGTAGAAAAATTGTCCGACAAGGAACTTTTTGTGAGAACTTATGAGCGGGGCGTTGAAGATGAAACTTACAGTTGCGGAACTGGCGTTACAGCTGCAGCTTTAACTTTTATGAAAAATAATAATCAAACGTTTGTTGGAATTAAAGTGATGGGCGGCAATTTGAAAGTTTATGCCGAAAAAGATGGAGACGGGTTCAAAAATATTTGGTTAGAAGGTCCAGCAGTTCAGGTTTTTAAAGGAGATACTAATTTATAAAAACCTGAGAATTTAAAACTATGAAAAAAATAATTCTTGTCATATCTATTGTATTTGTAGCAATCCTGGGTTTCTTTGGATTGAAATTTTATAATAAATATCTTGGAAATAATGTGGAAAAAGAAGGATTTGTCTTGATTCCGCATCATTCTTCTTATAAACAAATTCTGGATTCTATTTCTCCTTTCGTTAAAAATCAGGACAACTTTGCGAGTATTGCAGATGATAAAAATCTCAAAGAAAATTACAAGCCTGGTCGATATGAATTGAAACCAGGAATGAACAACCGTGAAATTGCCAATATGATTATCGCCGGAAATCAAACGCCTAATTCTTTCAGGATTAAAGATTTCGATGATGTTTACCAGATGATTGGAAGAGTTACCAAAAAGACAGAAATTGATTCTTTGAAATTTGCTAATCAACTGAACGAAATCGCTATCAGCAAAGGTTACAAAAACGCAGAGGATCTTAAGAAATATTTCTTCAACAACACTTATGATTTTTTCTGGACAGTAACACCAAAAGAATTCTTCAACAAATTCGAATCAGATTATAAAGATTTTTGGACAGCTGACAGAATCGAAAAAGAAAAACAATCCGGATTAACAAGAGATCAAATCTATGCATTAGCTTCTATCGTTTACAAAGAATCTGGTGGAAAACCTGATGAACAAAGAACAATTGCCGGCCTTTACATCAATCGATATAAAAAAGGAATGAAGTTGCAGAGCGACCCGACGGTTATTTATGCAGTTAACAAGGCGAGTAATTTCACTCAACAAATTAAGAGAGTTTATTACAAACACCTAAAAGAACCTTCTCCTTACAACACTTATGCGAACAAGGGAATTCCGCCAGGCCCCATTTGTATTGTAGACAAAAACTCATTGAATGCAGTTTTAGATGCAGAAAAAAACAACTACATTTTTATGTGCGCCGATCCTGCGAGATTCGGTTATCATAAATTCACAGATAATGATGCGGAACACGCCAAGAATGCAAAAGCCTATCAAGACTGGTTGAACAGCAAACAAATAAAATAAAGAGAAAAAGCGAAAAATAAACAATAATGGAACGAACGGAAATTGTAAGTGTATTTCAGAAAAAATTCTTTGGGTTAGCCTTAACCATTGGAGCTGCGAGTTTTATAATGGCTCAGCAAAAAGTGACTATTTCTGGAAATGTAAAAGATACAAATGGCGGTGTTGGATATGCATCCATAACTTTTAAAAATCAACAAAATTCACAATTAAGTGATGCAGCTTTGGCAGATGCTGACGGAAACTATAAATTAGATCTAGCTCCTGGAAGTTACGACGTAAGCATAGAAGCGGTTGATTATAAAAAATTCACACAAACAATCAGAGTAGAGAAAGCTGGCGCCATTGCACCCTTCGTTGTTGTTTCTGATGGAAAAGCCAATCTTAATAATACAACCGACATCCAAGGCGTTGTAATTACTGCACAATCAACAAAACCTTACAAGGTTGAATTGGATAAAAAAACTTATGATCCTTCGCAGGATTTAGTGAGCAAAGGTGGAAGTTTACAAGATGTTTTGTCCAATGTTCCATCTGTTTCTGTTGATACGGACGGAACGGTTTCTATGCGTGGAAGTTCAAATGTGAGATTTTTGATTAACGGAAAACCTTCTGCACTTCTGGGTATTGATGATGGAGCGAATGCGTTACAAAGTATCCCTGCCGATCAAATTGAAAAGATTGAGGTTATAACCAATCCATCTTCAAAATTCGAAGCAAGTGGAACTGCAGGTATTCTTAATATTATCCTAAAGAAAAATAAAAAGACAGGTTTTAATGGCAGTGTGATTGGAACTTTAGGATATTTGCCACAAACCAATCTTAACACAAGCCTTAGTTGGAGAAAAGGGAATTTTTCTTGGTTCTTAAACGGTGGTGGTGGCTACAGAGAATCTAAAAACACCAATAGAAATGACAATTATTATAATAATGTCACGACTGTCGGTGATGAAACAGAGTCTCACCAAAATTCTGAAATAGAGAATAAAAACAGCAACTATAATGCTACAGCCGGAATTGTTTATGAAATATCTGACAAGACATCTGTCAATGCATCCGGAACTGTAAGAACATTTGAGAGTGATAACACTGGTAATATTGATTACAATTACGAACTTTTTAATTCACCAAGCACTTATACATTAAGAAATACCATCGGTACCAGTAACAATCTTGCGTTTCAGGGAGATTTTGGTTTAGATCATAAATTTGATGATAAAGGACAGAATCTATCTTTATCATTGAGTTTACAGAGAAATCGTTCGAATAATGATTCCAACATCAAGGAATATGATGATTACAGCACCGTAACATCTCTCCAAAATCTTATTAGTCAAAGAACGCTCAACAAAAACATTGTTGCGAAAGCTGATTATGAATTACCAATCGGAGAAATTTCCAAGTTGGAGGCCGGATATCGTTTAGATTCCAATAATAATACCTACGATAATAATGTTCTGGAAAGTACAACAGCTTTCCCTACATTGAGAAATCTTGGACTTTATACTTATGATGCTAATTATAAGGAGTTGTTTAATGCCTTTTATTTACAATTCAAAAGTAAAATTGGAAATGTTGGTTATCAATTGGGGTTAAGGGATGAAGTTTCTAGTGTTACGATAGATTATCAAAATTTGTTAACTCCAGGCTCGGTTGGCTATACAGATCCAATAGTAAACAGAAAGAAAAGTTACAACAACCTTTTTCCAAGTGTATTTTTGAGCTATGAGTTTGCTAAAGACAATCAATTATTAGTTAATTATACCCGAAGAATTGACCGACCAAGAGGATTTTTCTTGATTCCAAATCCTAGCTATAATGACAATCAGAATATCTTTGATGGTAATATAGATCTTAATCCTTCTTATGTTGATTCCTACGAAGTAGGTTACAGCATTTCTAAAAAGAAATTCACCATTAATCCAACACTTTATTACAGACATCAAGAAGATGATGTAAAAATGCTGGTTTACAACACAAAAGAAAGATATGAATCTGAGCCTGATGTTTTCAAGGACCGAATCGTATTCCATACCAAGCCTATCAATCTGGGAACCGATGACAAATTTGGATTGGATTTAAATTTTAATTGGGATGCTACAAGCTGGCTCAAGTTTATGGGTAATGTGGATGTATTTGGCTATAATACAAAAGGAAGTACACCTTATAATACATTAGACAAGGATGGAAATCCTATTGTTGCAATAGCCAATTTTAATGGAAAAGGTGTTTCAACTAGATCAAGACTTACGTCAACATTTAAAATTGATAAGACTCTCAATCTGCAACTGCAAGGATTCTATAGAGGCGGAACAAAAACAGATTATCAAATCAGAAAAGATATGTATGCAATCAATTTTGGAGCATCAAAAACAATATGGAATGGTAATGGAACGTTGGCTTTCAATATTCAGGATGTTTTTAATACGAGAGCAATGCAATCTACTACCTACACTGCAAACAGCACAAGAGACTCTTATATGCAATGGCAACCTAGACAGTTTACAATGTCTTTAACCTACAGATTCAAACAAGGAGAAAAAGTAGAACAACCAAAACGTAAAAAAGATATTAACTCGAACACTTCTGGTGATGACCAGCAAGGTCCGATGTAAAAATCCTCCTACTAAAACAATTGAAGACTCTGCAAGCATGCAGGGTCTTTTTTAATTAAGGTATTTATCGAGGCATTAGACCATTAATAAGACCATTCTTGTAAGTCGTATTATACATAAGTTATAAACATCATAGAATTAGTAACATACAAAAAAAAATCCGTCTCGCTATAAAAACGAGACGGATTCTTTTAACAATTATAATTAAAGGTCTATTATTTTTTTTGTTCCTTCAGTTCTTCTTTATCCTTATCAGAAGGATTCCAAACTTTTACCTCAGCATTTTTGTCTATTCCTGAAAGAATTTGAACATTGATTCCGTCACTTGAACCTAACTTAACATATACTTTTTTGAAGCCACCATTCGGTTGTTTTACTTCTACAAAGGATTTGTTGTTACCCTTTTCATACTGGATCAGTGACTCATCCAAAAGTAATGCATTTTTCTTAGAACTCAATAAGATTTCTCCGTTTGCACTGAAACCTGCTCTGATGTATTCTCCAGTTTTATTGAACACATCTCCTTCCACAGCGAATTTGATTGTTCCGCTTTCCTCAGTTCCTTTTGGAGCAATCAAAGTTAATTTCCCAGGGAAAGATTTGTTTTGCAAAGCACCGATTACGACGCTCATATCCATTCCTTGTTTCAATTTTCCAGCTTGCGCTTCATCGATATTACCTTTAAAAATTAATGAATTAAGGTCTGCGATAGAACAGATTGTTGTTCCAGCATTGAAAGAGTTAGCTTCGATAACCTGACTTCCTACTTTTACAGGGATTGTAAGCACCGTTCCCGCCGCTTTTGCACGGACTTGAGTGGTTGCCATACTTTGCAATTCTGGTGTAGCACCGGTTCTTACAATCTGTAATTGCTTTTGAGCTGCATTCAGCTGTTGTACGGCTAATTTCTGTTGTTGAACCGTCGTTTCCAATTGTTGCTGAGCAGTGATGTATTCCTGCTTAGAAATCACACCTTGTTTGTACAATTTCGCCTGCATTTCGTATTGTTTCTGCTGATTGTCAACATTGACTTTTGCATTCGTCAATTGAATTTGCGAATTATTGACCTGCATCGTAGCGTTGTTCACTTCCGTGATATTAGGAACAATTCTTATTGTTGCTATCAATTGTCCGGCTTGCACTTTATCACCTTCGTCTACATTGATGCTTTGGATAATTCCTGCAATGTTTGGTTTGATTTCGATTTCTTCGCGAGGTTCTATTTTTCCGGTTGCCATTACCTTATCATCCAGATTTTTGATGCTAGGCTTTCTGGTCAGGAAAACTTCGTTCTCAGCCGAATTGGACTTGATAAGATAACCGATTCCGCCAACTAAAGCTACCACGAAAAGTAATCCCAAAAATATGGAAATCGCTTTCTTGAATGTAAATTTCTTTTTTTCCTTTTCCATTATGTAGAAATATAGTTTAATTATAAATGATTAATTGTTAGTTTTATTCTGTTCTTAAGGCTTCAATTGGTTTGATTTTAACCGCTCTTTGTGCAGGAATCAATCCGATTACCAATCCTAGGAAAATCATAATTCCCATTGCCGAAAATACGTTTCCGTAATCCACAGTCGGATTGCTGAATGGGAAAGCATCGTTGTTCATCGTTGCAACATTCAGAATAATGAGAAGGAAAATCCCAGATAAAAATCCTAATAATCCTGATGATAAAGTAATCACAACACTTTCCAGCAAAATCTGATTTCGAACTTCTGCAGGTTTTGCGCCCAAAGCTCTTCTGATTCCTATTTCCTTGGTTCTTTCTTTTACTGTAATTAATAAGATATTCGAGATGGCAATGACACCTGCTAAAATTGTCAACGTTCCTACAACAATTGTCAACAACTGCATTCCTGTTAAAAATCCTGTTACTTTTTTAAATTCTTTTGCAAGGTTAAAGCTTCCGAATGCATTAGTATCTTCCGGTGAAACGTGATTAATTTTTTTCAATTCGTCTTTCACTTTAGTTTCTACAATTGCAGCTTCGGCATTTGGTTTTCCAACAATAGCGAAAAATCCAACTTTATCACCTTCGTTATACATCCCGGAATAAGTGGAAAACGGAATATAAGCAGATTGATCATTCTCCATTCCACCACCTCTTGGAACCCTGAAAACACCAATGACATTGAAAAATATACCTTTCAGATTGACTGATTTCCCAATGGGATTTTCATTTTTCTTCGCATCGAAAAGATTTTTGTAAATCTCCTCTCCTATGACAATCACATTCTTTTTAGCCTGAATATCTGCGTCATTAATATATCGTCCGAACAATAATTTTTTCTTGGAAATCTGATTACCAACAGGAAAATCGCCGGTTATCATATAGGTATTTTTCTTTCCATTTCTGGAAATCTGCTCACCTGGCGTCCCAAAATTACCTCGTACACTTTGCGGCGAAATATAATCGATTTCCGGAATTTTCTTCGTGATGTATTCTATGTCTTTCAGATGAAGATCCATTTTTCTACCTTTCGCAAAACCTTCGTAAGGGATATTTGTATTTTGTGGCCAAAGGAATATCGAGTTGGTCGCAAGCCCGGAAAACAATTTGTTAAAACCATTCTCCATTCCTTTTGCAGCACCTAACAAGCTAACATACAAAAACATACCCCAACCCACGCCTATCATCGTGAGAAACGTTCTGAGCTTATTATTCCGAAGGGAATAATAAATCTCCTGCCAGGTATCTCTTTTGAAAAGTATATTCACGTTTTTGTTTATAAATGATTAATGATGATTGATAAATGATTTCAATATTATATTTTCAAATTCTCCTACCCTTAAACTTAATCTGTTCTCAGAGCTTCAATTGGTTTGATTTTTGAGGCTTTGTAAGCCGGAACAAATCCTGCAATTGCACCAGAAAGTACCAAACAGAAAAATGCTGCAGCAATTAATCCCCAACCTACGGATGGTTCTGTGATAAAGAAATCTTCCAGATTATTACCAATTAATTTCAAAGCCAGAACACCTAATCCTACTCCAACGAATCCGGAAATCACAGTAATCACAATACTTTCCTGTAAAATCAAAGCGACAATTCCGGCTGGTTTCGCACCAATTGCTTTTCGTACTCCGATTTCCTTAGTTCTTTCTTTGATGATGTAAACCATGATGTTACTAATACCAATGATTCCCGCCAGCAAAGTTCCAAGCCCAATAAATCCTACAACAGCAGTAATCACGAACAAGAAAGCAAAAGAATCCTGTGTATTTTTAGCATTATTACTAACTCTGATTCCTTGTTGGTCTTCTGGAGAGATACTTTGTCTTGCTCTAATGTTTTTCTCGAGTTGGTCTCCATATTTTACACCTTCATCCGGTGTCATATCCGGGTTATAAGCCAGCATCACAGTACTGATGGTGTCCGAACTTTTTTTCATCTGTTGTAGTGTGGAAAGCGGAATAGAAATATGGCGTTCATCCCAATCACCACCTGGGTCAGAGAAAACACCAACGACTTTGAACATCGTTCCATTGATTTCCAAATCTTTCCCAATTGGATTACCATCACGAATCAAATCCCGCCAAGCCATTCTTCCAATGGATGCTACATTTTGTTTCAGTTCGTTATCTCGCTCATTGATGTAACGACCGTCTATCATCGTTCTATTTTCGAGAAATTTTTCATCTCCCAAAACACCGTTGATTTGATAACTTCCACTTTCCTTACCATATTTCACAGTAAGATTTGTCGTATATCTTGGTGAAGCGTACTCTAATTTTCCTTTACTTTCTTTTACAATCGCATCAAAATCATCATTATTAAATGTAATGGTCCTATCCGACTGTAAACCTGCATAAGGAATAGTCGTTTTTCCACCCCAAACCATTATCAGATTGGTTGCATCTCTTGTAAATGCCTTCGCAAATGAGTTATTAAGTCCGTTCCCAATCCCAAATAAAACAATGAAAATGAAAAGACCCAATGCCACCGTAAAACCAGAAAGCACCGTCCGCAATACATTACTGCGAATGGAACTAAATATCTCTTGCCAGCGGTCTAAATCAAACATTTTATTTAATTATTAATGATGAATTGTTAATTGTTATTTTTTGTCAGGCTGAAGTTTTCGAAGCCTTTTAAATTTATTTATAAAACAATTTGTTGGATATACTCATCGCTTTCTATTCTGCCATCTTTCAGGACAACATTTCTTTTGGTTTGTGCTGCAACATCGTTCTCGTGAGTTACTACAACAATTGTTTTCCCTTCATTGTTAATTTCCTGAAGTAGCTTCATAATATCGTGGGTTGTTTTGGAATCCAAAGCTCCGGTTGGTTCATCAGCGAGAATTAATTTTGGTTCAGAGATTAATGCTCTGGCGATAGCAACTCTTTGTTTTTGTCCTCCGGAAAGTTCACTGGGAAGGTGTTCTGCCCATTCTTTCAATCCTACTTTTTCCAGATATTCCAAAGCTTTTTGGGTTCTTTCTTTTCTGGAAACATTTTGATAATATAATGGAAGCGCTACGTTTTCCAACGCCGTTTTATAATTAAT
The DNA here is from genome assembly GCF_900141765.1 of Epilithonimonas zeae. NCBI lineage: Bacteria > Pseudomonadati > Bacteroidota > Flavobacteriia > Flavobacteriales > Weeksellaceae > Epilithonimonas > Epilithonimonas zeae. The sequence goes on from NZ_FSRK01000003.1 coordinate 219,949, forward strand.
CAAATTAAATGACTGAAAAATAAATCCAATGAAACGGCTTCTGTATTCAGCAGCTTTTACTTCTGTAAGATGTTTAATCGGAAATCCATCAAGTTCATAAATCCCATTATCTGCTTCATCCAAAATCCCAATGATATTAAGCAAAGTCGATTTTCCGGAACCCGAGCTTCCCATAATAGAAACAAACTCACCTTGGTTGATATTAAGATTAATACCTTTCAGCACGTGAAGTTTGCTCTTGCCTGTATCGTAAGATTTGTTGACATCTTCTATTTTCAAAATGGGATGAGACATTGTCTGGATTTTCCATTATAAGTAAACCGGAGAATACAAATGTTACAGAACACGAAAAAATATTTTGTGATTTTTTTATTTAATCAGATTTTGAAAAAATTTTAATTACTGGCGTAACATTTTTATAATTCCGGAGTCTTATTGGGTATAATTTTTCTTTTATGCTTAAAAAAGTTTTTTGTATTTCGCTTTTGTCAATAGGAGTTTTGGGATTTTCTCAGAAGAAATGGACGATTCAGGAATGTGTGGATTATGCAATTAAAAACAATTTGCAAATCCAAGCGCAGGCTTACAACAAAGATGTGCAGACAAAAAATCTGGAAATGGCTAAAAAGGAATATTTGCCTTCTGTTTCCGGAACAATTAATAACAACGCCAATTTTGGACAATCCTTAGTCGGAACCAGCAGTATTAGAAATGACAGTTATTATAACGGTGCCAATTTAGGGGCTAATATTTTGGTTTATAATAACGGAAGATTGGAAAAAACCATCAAGAAAACCAGCTTCGATGTGGATGCGAGTCTACAGGATATCGAAACCATCAAAAATAATATTTCCCTTCAAATTGCTCAGCAATATCTGAATGTGATGCTGAATAGAGAAATAAAAAAAATCTCTGAAAGTGCAATGGAAAATGCACAAAGATTATATGACCGGGCGAAAATCACGACAGATGTTGGAACTACGGCTCAGACCGTTTTAGCAGAAGCAACGGCATCTGTGGCGAGAGAAAAACAGAATGTAAAAACAGCTCAAATCAATGTTGATAAAGCGCTTTTTGCAATGGCTCAGCTTCTTCAATTACAAGATTACAAAACATTTGATGTGGTAGACATTCCAGTTCCCGATGAATTGACACCACAAACTGAATCTGTAGAAGAAGTCCTGAATATTGCTTACACTTCTCAACCAATCGTGAAAGCTGCGGAAATCAGAATAAAAGCAGCTGAAGCACAAACTGAAGTTGTTAAAACTAATTTTTATCCAACAATATCCGCTACTGCTGGGATTGGAAGTTTTTATAACAATCTTTTGAATAAAAATACAATTGGTTACAGTGTAGATGCAGCTGGAAATCCTGTGGCAATAACCGAAAGAAATTTCACACAACAATACAAAGATAATTTTGGACAACAGTTGAGCTTATCAGCTAACATCCCGATTTTCAATAAAGGAATTACAAAACTGCAAGTGGAGCAAACAAAAATCAATGAAGTCATTGCTAAAAATAATTTGGAGCAACAGAAATTCCAGTTGAAGCAGGATATTCAGCAGGCGCAGTTCAATGCAGATTCTAATTATGAAATCTATGTCGCTGCCATCGAAGCTGAAAAAAGCACGAGATTAGCTTTGGATTTTGCTGAGAAAAGTTACGAAGCTGGACGCTCTACAATCTATGATGTAACAATTGCCAGAAATAATTATGCAAATGCGCAAGGTTCTGTAGCACAGGCGAAATACAATTATCTGTTCAGTATCAAAGTTTTAGATTTCTACGCGGGACGTGGGATTAATTTGTAACTATTATATCAAACATTCATAAATTATAATATTCTAAAGTCGTAAAGTTAGTCTTTGCGACTTTTTTTATATTAAACGACGATAAGAAATTCTTTAACTTTTCTTATCTTTGAGATATGCAGATTTTTGGAAAAGATTTACTCAGAGATATCAAAGCAGCGGAATTGTTAGGCGAAAATGCTCACAAAATTTATTCTCCGCCCTATCGTCCTGTTTTCAGTTACGAAGATATTCTGACTAAAAATCCAAAGTTTGCAGCCGTTAATATTCTACTTTATCTTAAGAATAATGAATGGCATTTCCCTCTGATTGTAAGAAGCGTGAATGAAAACGACAGACACAGTGGACAAATCTCATTGCCTGGTGGAAAAAGAGAAAAAGAAGACCCTGATTTTGCTTACACAGCTAAACGTGAAACTTCTGAGGAATTAGGAATTGATGACCATTACGTGAGGATAATCCGCGAAATGTCTCCGATTTATATTCCGCCAAGTAATTTTTATGTTCACTCTTTTGTGTCTTATACGAAGAAAAATCCTGAATTCTTTTTACAGGAAACCGAAGCTGTAGAATTGATTGAATTCCCGATTTCATCTTTATTGAGTCTTCCTAACCAACCCAAAATAATGGCTTTGCCTTCCACGAAAGGTTATGAAGTTCCCGTAATCGATTTCAATGGGTACATCATTTGGGGTGCTACATCAATGATTTTGAGTGAATTCAGCAACTTGTTAAAAAATGTTTAATTTTGCAAATATTCCCGCAGTTTGGGAATGAAAATTGGTTAATCAATTTATTAAATTAATAAAGATTTTTAGTTTTAAAATCTAATTAAAAAAACAATGGCAAAAAAAAATATTTTTACCGATTCTTTTGGAAATATTTATATTCTGAAAAGGATAATTATTTTCATTTTGGGAATTGTTTCCTACAGGAGATTCAATGGTTTTAATAAATTGAAAATTACCGGAACTGAAAATCTTTCTGATTTGCCAGACAGCAACGTTCTTTTCGTTTCCAACCATCAGACTTATTTTGCGGATGTTGCGGCGATGTATCACGCTTTTTGTGCTGTGAATAATGGTTATCACAATACGATAAAGAATCCTGTTTATCTTCTCAACCCAAAAGTAGATTTCTATTATGTAGCTGCAGAAGAAACAATGAATAAAGGAATTCTGGCTAGAATTTTTAAAATTGCCGGTGCTGTTACAGTAAAAAGAACGTGGAGAGCAGAAGGTCAAAACGTAAACAGAATGGTTGACCTTACCGAAGTTGAAAACATTATGAAAGCTTTGGATAACGGTTGGGTGATTACTTTTCCTCAAGGTACAACTTCTGCTTATGCACAAGGTAGAAAAGGAACGGCGAAGTTGATTAAAAACCAAAGGCCAACGGTAATTCCAATTAAAATTGATGGATTCCGAAGAGCATTTGACAAGAAAGGACTGAAAATCAAAGTAACTGGTGTAAAACCTACAATGGAGTTTAAACCAGCTTTGGATATCGATTATGATAATGAGTCAGCAACACAAATTTTGGACAAAATAATGCACGCTATCGAGCAAACGCCTGAACACAACCTTCTCCACGAATACGATGTCAAACAGAAAGAGATAAAATCTCAATCTCAACAATAAAAAACGGCTACTGAAAAAGTAGCCGTTTCTATTTTATTATTTTAACTAAAGTCTAAATTCTAACATCTAAACTCTAATTTCTATTCTTAAGCTTCAATACTTGGAACTTGCACATTCTCATTCGCATCTTTCTCATAATCGATTTCGTCAAACTGGAAACCAAAAAGATTGAAGAATTCTTTTCTGTAACCTTCGATATCACTGATTTCGGAAAGGTTTTCAGTTGAAGTTTGTTCCCAAAGCTTCGCCACTTCCGCCTGAACATCTTCCGCCATTTCCCAGTCATCAATTCTGATTCTTCCTGCAGAATCTAATTCAACATTCCCATTTTCAGTGTATAATCTTTCAGCAAATAATCTTTGGATTTGTTCAATCGTTCCTTCGTGCGTTCCTTTTGCTTTCATCACTTTATAAAGTAAAGAAATATATAATGGAACTACAGGAATAGCTGAACTGGACTGTGTTACCAAAGCCTTGTTTACAGAAACATAGGATTTTCCGTTGAGGTCTTTTAATAAATCATTCAAAACTGTTACAGTCGCTTCCAAGTCATTTTTCGCTTGTCCGATTGTTCCGTTTCTGTAGATTGGGAAAGTCAGTTCAGGGCCAATGTAAGAATAAGCAACGGTTTGAACGCCTTCTGCCAATACGCCTGCCGCCTTCAAATCTTCTATCCAGAATTTCCAGTCTTCGCCGCCCATTACAGCAACAGTGTTGGAAATATCTTCGTCGTTTTCAACCGGATTAATGGTGATATCAGAAACTACGCCTGTATGAAAATCAACCGTTTTATTAGTAAATGGTTGACCAATTGGCTTAAGAACTGATGCATAAGCAACACCCGTTTTTGGATGTGTTCTTCTTGGAGAAGCCAAACTGTAAACCACCAAATCAACCTGACCAAGGTCTTTTTTAATCAACTCAATTGTTTCTTTTTTTACTTCATCAGAAAACGCATCGCCGTTGATACTTTTGGCGTAAAGTCCAGCTTCGTGCGCTTCTTTTTCGAAAGCCGCAGTATTGTACCAACCTGCTGTGCCCATTTTTCCTTCAGATGCTGGTTTCTCGAAAAAAACACCAACTGTAGCAGCATCAGAACCGAAAGCAGCCGTGATTCTGGAAGAAAGTCCGAAACCTGTAGAAGCACCGATTACCAAAACTTTTTTTGGTCCGTTTTTGATTTTGCCTTTAGACTTTACATATTCTATTTGATTTTTAATGCTTTGATGCGCTCCATCCGGATGTGCTGTCAAACAAATAAATCCTCTTGTTCTAGGTTGAATAATCATTGTTGAAATTATTTTTAGCATTGCAAATTAAAGAAATTTGAATCATATATTAAGAATTATCTGGAAAAAAGCGTATTACTGTTTTCTGTTTTTCGAGTATTAATAATGCTTTTGGAGAGTCGTTGTTTTTATTTTGCGCAATCGATTGCGCAAGTCGTTATTTTGTTTAATTTTACCTGCATTCGAAATTGTATTAAGTATATTATTTAAAATATTAAGTACAATCTGAGAACGTAGAATCACTCGCAGCCCGACTTGAGCGGAAATCCTTTTTACGCAACGAAGTGAAGTGAAAAGATTAGGAGCGGAAGGCGGATAAAGCTGCCCAAACCTAACAAAGTGGTTCGACAAAGTCAAATTAAAATTAGAATAGAATAAATTACTTAGATAAACAATGAAAAAACTTTTAATAGGTCTCGCATTTTCTGTTACAGCAATGATTTCTGCGCAGAAAAATGACATTAATTATTACATCGAGAAAGCCCCTTTTAAATTTGGGGAAATGGTTTTGCCAACTATTCCACAAAAGGATTATAATTTCAAGGATTTTGGAGGTGTTGGCGACGGAAAAACGCTGAATACGAAAGCATTCGAAAAAGCGATTTCTACAATTGCTCAAAACGGTGGAGGAAGACTGATTGTTCCAGCCGGAACTTGGTTGACAGGTCCAATTGAACTGAAAAGCAAAATCGATTTTCACGTGGAAGAAGGTGCGATTGTGCAGTTCAGCAGCGATATCAAACAATTCCCCATAAGAGAATCTTCACCAGGAAAATTTGAGGTGACAGCTCCGATTTGGGGAAATAATTTGAAAGATGTTTCTTTCACTGGAAAAGGAATTTTTGATGGCGCAGGTGAGGCTTGGAGACCAGTCAAGAAATTCAAAACCACTGATGCGCAATGGAAAGAATTGCTGGCAAAACCAGGAAGTACACTTAGCGAGGACGGAAAAATCTGGTGGCCAAGTGTAGCTGCGAAAAATGGCGAAGAATTAGCCAAAGTGATTACAAAAACGCCAGGCGCAACAATAGATATGTACGAGCAAATTCATCATTTTTTAAGACCAATGATGTTCACGCTTTCTAAAGTGACGAATCTTTTAATTGACGGACCGACTTTCAGAAATTCTCCGAAATTTGTTATCAACCCGAAACAAATTACAAATCTTGTCATCAGAAATACAACGGTTTACAATCCAAAATGGGCTCAAAATGGAGACGGAATCGATATCAGTGCTTCGAAAAATGTGATTATTTACAACACAAAAGTGAATGCTGGCGATGACGGAATCTGTATGAAATCCAGCGGAACTCCGAAAAACGGAGAAGCCAACTTACAAAACGTCATCATCGCAGAATGCACTGTGAATGAAGGTCACGGCGGTTTCGTAATCGGAAGTAATACAGACGGAGGAATGAAAAACATCTACGTTACCAACTGTACTTTTGATGGGACGGACATTGGAATCCGGGTGAAAAGTAACTCTGGAAGAGGTGGTGATGTGAGCCAAATTTTCATCGATAATATTGAAATGAAAAACATTATCAAAGAGGCAGTTTTATTTGATACGTTCTATGCAGATGCACCTGTTGGAAGTACAAAAGAAAGCGAAGCGGCGCAACATTCGGGAGACAAAGTCCCTTATTTTCACGATTTCTATGTGAGTAATGTGAATTGTGCTTCGTCCGAAACGGCTTTCAGTTTCAGTGGACTTCCTGAAAAATTGATTGAAAACCTTTTCTTTAAAAACGTGAATATCACAAGTAAAAAAGGAATCGTTGGCAAGAACGCACAGAATATCGTTTTTGAAAATGTGAAAATCAATAATTCTACAGATTATAAAATCGACAGCGGTTTGAAAAAAGCGATTGTTGTGAAATAATTATTTCTCGCTGATTTGACGAATTTTGCAGATTTATCAGCTTAATTTGTAAATCTGCGAGAGTAAAACGATTCAACCCTTTCAGAGTTTGAAACTCTGAAAGGGTTTTACTTTAATAGTTATTTTATACTGATTGAAAAATCTTCGTTCATAATCAAAACGCCTTCTTCTTGTTCTCCTGTAAAGCCTTTTAGTTTAGACGTTTTGCTTTTCAGAATCAAATCCTGAAGTTGTTTTTCTGATAATTTTTTTCCAAATATCTCGAATGGAACTTTGAAACCACAACCTTTATAATCGGAACAGCCAACGGCGGTTTTGCCTTTCATCAGGTTATTAGATTTACATTTTGGACATTGGGTTTCTGTCCAGACGATTTCAGTTTTTACTCTTGGTATCTTTTCTTTAGGAGCCGGTTTTTCTTCTTCGAAATTAATAACTTTTCCTTTTCCTCTAATCACTTTCTGAGTCAAATCAGTAACCATTTCTATCAATTCTTCTTTGAACTGATTTGCCTCATATTCTCCTTTTTCTATTTTTCTCAGTTTTGACTCCCATTCTCCTGTGAGTTCAGGACTTTTAAGAACTTCGTCTTCGATGATGTCAATCAAATCAATACCAATCGACGTTGCAACAAGGTTTTTCTTTTTACGTTCGATATATTTTCTTCGGAACAAAGTTTCGATGATATTGGCTCGGGTTGATGGTCTTCCGATTCCGTTATTTTTCAACATTTCTCGTAGTTCCTCATCTTCCACTTGTTTTCCTGCAGTTTCCATTGCTCTTAGCAAAGTAGCTTCTGTGTATGGTTTTGGAGGTGAAGTTTTTCCTTGATGAATCAAAGGTTCGTGCTCTCCTTTTTCTCCAGCAACAAATTCTGGAATGGTTTGTTCCTCATCTTTATCTTTTTCGTCCTTCTCCTCTTTTTTATCTTTAGCATAAACCGCTCGCCAACCAGATTCAAGGATTTGTTTTCCTGAAGCTTTGAAAGGAATTGTTCCAACTTGTCCTTCTACCAAAGTATTCGAGATTTTACATTCAGGATAAAAAACTGCGATGAATCGTCTTGCTACCAAATCATAAATCAGCTTCTCCTCTCTTGTCAAATTAGATGAAGGCGGAATTTCTGTTGGAATAATCGCGTGGTGGTCAGTTACCTTTGTATCATCAAAAACGGCTTTAGTTTTCGGAATTGGTTGAGAAAGCAAGGGCGAAATTAACTCTGAATAAATTGTCATACTTCTCAGAATTCCACCAATTTTTGGATAAAGGTTTTCTGATAAATAGGTCGTATCAACTCTCGGATAAGTTGTGTGCTTTTTCTCGTAAAGACTTTGAATATAATTAAGTGTATGTTCAGCAGAATAACCATATTTTTTATTAGCCTCCACCTGAAGTCCCGTCAAATCAAACAATCTCGGATTCTTTTCTTTTCCTTCTTTGATTTCGAAAGAGACAATCTCAAATTGATTTTTCTTGAGATATTCTAAGCCTTTTTCTGCTTTATCTAAAGTTTTCAATCGGTCAATTGACGCACTGAAAAGCACATCACGATATTTGGTTTTGAGTTCCCAATATTCTTCCTGAGAAAATGCATCGATTTCTTTTTGACGCTGAACAAGCATTGCCAAAGTTGGTGTCTGAACACGTCCAATCGATAAAACACCTTTGTTTCCACCGAATTTTTTCGTGAATAATCTTGTTGCGTTGATTCCTAAAAGCCAATCTCCAATTGCTCTTGCATTTCCTGCTTGATATAGATTTTTATAATCTTCGGCAGGTTTCAAGTTTTCAAAACCTTCTTTTATTGAATCTTCTGTCAAGGACGAAATCCATAAACGTTTCATCGGTTTGTCACATTTTGCTTTCTGCAAAACCCAGCGTTGAATGAGTTCTCCTTCTTGCCCGGCATCCCCACAATTGATGACCTCATCACATTCCTGAACCAGTTTTTCTATCGTATTAAATTGTTTTTCAACCCCATTGTTATCAATCAATTTGATTCCGAAGTTTTTAGGAATAATTGGTAAGAAAATCAAATCCCAGGATTTGAAATGTGGTGCATAATCCTGCGGTTCTTTCAAAGTGCAAAGATGACCGAAAGTCCAAGTGACGCAATAGCCATTTCCCTCCATATATCCGCTTTTGGGCGTTGTAGCACCCAAAACTTTGGCAATATCACGGGCAACGCTGGGTTTTTCGGCTATACAAAGTTTCATCTGACTTGGCTTGAAATAAGGCTTGCAAAAATGCAATTTTTAATTTTAAAAAACGAGGGATTTTGAACACAAAGATCACAAAGTTTTTTATTATCTGACTGAAAAGAGTTTATGTACACAAAGGCACTTCGCTTATATTAAGATTGGAATTAATTTTTATTTTAAATGCAAAGAACGCAGGCTTTTTTCACCTTTATTGAAAATATTTTTTGTTTTCCGGAGGAATCTCGGCAGTTGAGATTCTTTCAGAATGACAAATATTCTGTTCTATGACTAATGTTGATTTACGTTGAATCTGCGCCCCGACTTGGGCGGACTCTTCGAGGGCCTCATAGTAACAAGCGGGAATGGAAGGCGGATAAAGGCGCCCAAACCTAAGTGGTTCGACTTAGTTAAATAAAAAATCCTTCCAAAGTGTGAGTCTTCGAAAGGATTCATAAGAAAATAATATAAGAATTTTTTTATAAGCCAGCTTCAAAAACTTTGAGCAGTTCTGTCTGCTGGACAACATCATTTTTGCTGTTAATCAAATTATAATTCGCTTGAAGCCAGTTGTTTCTGACCACAAAAAAAGTGTAGGCATCCATTAATCCTTCTTTGTATTTTTCCTCGGATTTTTGGAATGATAATTTTTGGTTTTCGAAATTGGCTTCTAGAAGATTGTACTTTTCCTGAGCATTAAGAAATTGTGCTTTGATGGAATTGATGCTTTTTGTCAAATCATTAATGACAATATCTTTATCATAATTGGAATTGATGACATTCAGTTTGGCTATTTCGACATTGTTTTTAACCTGCAGTTTGTTGAAAATCGGAATATTGAGTCCAAAACTTAATTGCTGATTTTTGTTCGTTTTGATTTGGTCTGAAAAATTGGCCGGAGCCGGCTGTCCCAAGACTTTGTTATAAAAACTTGACCAAGTGTAAGAACCGTTCAGGGTTGGTAAATAGCCGGATTTTGCGACTTCAACACTTTTCTGCTGGACTTTAATTTCTGCCAAGGTTGTTTGATATGCCGGATTTTTTTCCAAAAGATTTTGAATGAAATTAGCATCATTGAAATTTGAACTTGCCAGATTTTCTTCGGTCATTGTAAAATCCAGTGTATCTTTTGTAATGGCCAAAGCATTTAATAAATTAATTTTAGAAAGGTCTCTCTGATTCTTCGCAGAAACCCATTGTTCCTGCATTGTTCCAAGGTTTGCTTTAATATCGTAAATGTCACTTTTCGGACGATTCCCAATTTCAACTTCTTTCTCGGTACGTTTGATCTGGTCTTCAATCCCAGAAAGCTGCGTTTCCAAGACGTCGAGCCAACTTTTACTGTTCTGGTAAGTGAAAAACATCTGGATGACATTCATTTTAACCTCGTTCTGAGCTTGTTTCATTTTGAAAGTCGCGCTTTCCTTATTGATTTTGGACAAAGAAATATTGAGGTAATTCCGCCAGTTCATCAGTTCCCAATTGGCTTGTGCATAGAGATTATCGGTTTGGGTATTGATTGCTTCACGCTGATTATTCTGCTGATTGATTCCGTTTCCGAAATTATAGTTGTGATTGACTCCAGCATCCACAGATGGCAGCAGCATTCCTTTTGCGGCAGAAATCTGTCTTTCATTTTTCTGAATATTAACCACAGATTGCCTTACCAATGGATGATTGGCGGAGACATAATCCAGAGATTGTTTAAGTGTCCAACTCTGCTGAGCGGGAAGAAGATTGGTTAGTAATATGAAGAGTAATTTTTTCATAATAGTTTGTCGTTGACAATTTTAATTTTTAGGATAAGGAATCGCTTTGTCCAATTCTATCGGATTATAATAATTTTTGATACTTTCCTGAATGAACTTTCTTTTCTGGTCAAGCTGTTCTTGACTTTTGATTTTTTCTCCTCCAATAATCACTGTTCCGCCAGTTTTCAGATTATTTCTCATCTCAGCAACCGGATCACTGTAATAATCGAGCTTTACTTTTTGGAATTGTTTCAAATTGACTTTCACAGGCTGATTCCCATAATGGGTTTCCAGAAAATTAGTGGTCACGAAAGTCTCCGGAAGATTGATGCTTTTTGACAATGTGTAATTGTAATCACCTTTATCATCGTGCAATTCGAAAATCAATCCTGGTAAACCTCGGAATTTGTAAGGTCCTTCGTGAAAAGGAATTGCGGAACAAAACCAAGCTGTCCATTTTCTCCCACCAAAATCTGTAGTCGCCTTTTGTAAAGAATATTCAGCGTTTTTTTTGGTTTCTTTTTCGATTTTCCATTTCATTTCGTCTTTAGAATCAATAATAAAATAATCAAACATATTGTCGTGAAACGCTCTGTTCTCGTTAGAATTAGTTCTTCTCAGAATCAATTGGTCAGATTGCGTATTGGTCTGCCAATTTTCCCCGGTTTTTTTGCTGATAGAATCATTTTTCAGAAAATCGTAATCGTAGAATTTGGTATAATCTTTATCAATGTCCAGAACCATATTCATTTTCATTGGTTTATCCAAGAGTTTCATTTCCATTTCGTAAATGAATCTGTTGGTTTGCGCAGAAAAAAGATTGATAATTAATGTAAATATTAAGATGATTAGTTTTTCCATTTTATTCGTATTTCAGATATTTGACAAGATTGATTTTTGTAGCGCGGTAAGCTTTGAAACTCACAACCACGAATGTTAAAATCAATAATAAAAACAAGCTCAGAACGTAAGGCCAAACTGGCATATCGATTCTATAAGCAAAATCTTTGAGCCATTCATTCATTGCATAATATCCGAAAGGCATACTGATTAAAACCGCAATTACACAAATCAGTAAAAATCTTTTGGTCAAATCCCAGACAATCGTTTTTTCGTCTGCGCCTAAGGTTTTTTTGATGGCAACGTCTTTGAGTTTTTGTTCTATTAATAATGATGACAAAGCGAATAATCCCAATAATGCAATGACCAAAACCACGATATTTAAAGTTGTAAATAAAGTCTGCTGTTTCTGAAACTTCTCAAATGTTTTGGCGAATTGTTTATCCACGAATTCATAATCGTAAGGATAGCCTGGCTCTGCTTTGGTGGTCCAGAATTCCTTAATGTTTTCCAAAGTGCCTTTGATATCATTTCCTGAAATTTTGATTTGCAGGTTGCTCATATTATTTTTCACCCAATTTCTGTCGTAGTTGAAGTAAACAATCGGTTCCACAGGCTGATTCACTCCACTATAGTTGACATCTTTTACCACTCCCAGAATTTGATACTTTTTCTTACCATCCCATCCAGTGAAAAATTCTTTTCCCAAAGCTGTTTTCGGATTGTAGCCCAGTTTCCCTGCAAAAGTTTCATTCACCACCGCACCGTTGATGGTGTCAGAAGCTTTTTTCCAGTTCAGGTCACGTCCGGAGAGAAATTTGATTTTGTAGAATTTTAAAAAATTCTCGTCGATTCCACCTAACATCGTTTGTACCGTTTTGGTGGTGTCAGTGGCTAATTTGACGACTGAGCCATTGGCCGTACCGCTTCCCAAGGAATTGACAGAGCCCGTAACATCCGTCACACCCGGGATTCTTGCCATCTCAGCTTTTAGTCTTTGGTATTTTTTGAAATTAAATCCATTTTCCCAATTCGTCTTTTTGAAATAAATCTGAATCGCCTGATCACCCTGGAAACCCAAATCCTTGTTCATCATATAGCTGACCTGCGTATGGATAATCAATGAACATATGATGAAGAATGAAGAGATAATCAATTGTAAAGTCAAGATAGAATTTCGTAACCAAACGCCTTGCCTGCTTCTTGCGAAATTGCCTTTCAAAGTATTGATGGGTTTGAAATTCGACAGATAAAGTGCCGGTATCAACCCCGAAATCAATGAAAATAAAATCAATAATAATCCTGTATAGAGGAATAATCTTGGGTCGTTTAACTTAATTTCTTTGTCCAGAAACTGGTTGTAAGACGGTAAAAATAATTCGACCATTGCGAAAGCAACCATATAAGCCACCAGGCAAATCAGAAAAGTCTCCATCAAAAACTGCAAAACCAAACTAGATTTGGTACTTCCCACCACTTTTCTCACGCCAACTTCTTTCGCTCGCTGTGATGCCTGAGCCGTTTTCAGATTAATCAAATTGATGCCCGACAATGCTAAAATCAAAACAGATAATCCCAGCAAAATCATAATCGATTTTTTGTCCCCTTTGTTGATGCCACTGCTTCTGGAATCCAGTTTCATCTTGCTCAATGGCGTCAGATAGACCATCGCCGGATTTTTCTTATCTAAAGCATAGCCCCATTTTTTGGAAGAAATCTCGTCCTGTTCCTGCATCTGTTTAGACAGTTTTTGCTCCAGTGTCTTGATGTCTGTCCCAGGTTTCAGCCTCAAAAATCCATTATAGTTATAGTTCGTCCATTGGTCTTTGGACTCCTCCATATAAGGATTTCTATGAATGAAATCTGGTTTGAAAACCGTATTGTTTTCCGGAAGTTTATAAATAGCGCTGACCACATATATTTTATCATCAGAATCAGTTTTTACTGATTTTCCTATGGCATCCTGGTAATCGTCACCGAATAATGTTTTAGCAGTTTTTTCTGATAAAGCTATTTTTCCGTTATCTGACAAAGCATTTTGATAATTCCCTGCGACTTTTTCGAAGGGAAAAAACTTGAAAAATGAATCTATCGAAACGGAACCTGAAACATAGGCGGAATTACCGCCAACAGTCAGTTTCTGCTTGCCCCATTCATTGTAAACCAAACCATCTTCAATCTCGGAGAATTTTTCTTTCGAAACAAATATTTCCGGATAACTGGAACTCGACATAATCCCAAAAGAAGCGTTGCCATTTTCCACGAAGTAAATATTTTCCTTGTTCGGAACCCATTGTTCATAGGACTTTTCGTCCTGCCAATGGATATATATCAACAGAAAAACACACAGCCCAACACTCAATCCCAAGATATTGATAACCGTGGAAAGCCAGTTTTTTCTATAGTTGATGAATGCTATTTTGAGCCAGTTCTTTAACATAATTGATGATTAATAAATTTTAAAAATGGATTCTCGAAGCAAGACCTATAACTGTCTACTTTGCTTCTGTAACAGTCTAATTCACTCTTCTGACATTCTACTCTAGACCTCTGACAGTCTTTTAGTCTTATTCGTATTTCAGATATTTCACAAGATTCACTTTCGTAGCCTGGTAAGCTTTGATACTCACCACTGCAAAGGTCAAAATCAATAATGAAATCAAACTTAGGATGAATGGGAAAACCGGCATATCAATTCGGTAATCGAAATCCTTCAGCCACTCATTCATCAGATAATAACTGATAGGCATACTAATGAGAACCGCCGTCAAAGTAATCCAAAGGAATTGTTTCGTCAATCCAAAAACCAATGTTCCGTCAGACGCTCCAAGCGTTTTTCTGATCGCCACATCTTTCAGCTTCTGCTCAATCATTAATGATGACAAAGCGAATAATCCTAACAAGGCTACCATCAAAACCATTGCATTCAGGATGGTGAAAAGTGTCTGTTGTTTCTGATATTTTACAAAACTCTCAGCAAATTTTTTATCAATAAAATAAGAATCGAAAGGATAGCCCGGCTCTACATTCTTCTGCCAGTAAGCTTTTATTCTTTTCACCGTTCCATCGATATCGTCAGGCTTGATTTTCAACTGGATATTATAGACATTGTATCGTTTCCAGTCTGTTTCTCTGTAATGGAAAAAGATGATGGGATCAACTGCTCTTCTTGGGTTGAGAATATTGAAATCCTTTACAATTCCTACAATGTGATAAGGTTTATTGTCAAAACCGGGACGAACTTCATTCTTCAAGGCCTGGTCATCTGTCCAACCGAATTTGTTTACAAATGCCTCATTAACCATAACATTGGCGATGGTATCAGAAGCAAGATTGGGGTTCAGCCAGCGTCCTTTTTTCAGTTTCACATCCATAAACTGGAGGTAATTATAATCCATAGAGCCGTGCTGAGCGAAGATGCTTTTGTCCATATAATCCATATTGGAATTGCTGAATCTCCCGCTTCCAGGAACCGCTTCTCCATAAGAAACATCCGCTACACCTTCGATTTTTCTCATTTCGTTTTTGATGCGCTCATATTTTAGCCAAGGTTTTGCATCATTCTCACTAAAGTTGATTAAGAAAACCTGCTTTCCACTGAAGCCGAGGTCTTTGTTCATCATATATTTTACTTGATTGTTCACAATCAATCCTCCGATGATGAAGAAAGAAGAAATAATGAGTTGCAAAGTCAAAATTCCGTTTCTCAGCCAAATCCCGTGTTTACTTCTCGCAAAGTTTCCTTTCAAAGTTTCAATGGCTTTGAAGTTGGCCAGATAAGTTGCGGGAATCAAACCTGAAATGAATGTCACCGCCATAACCATCGCAAATGAATAAAAGTAAATATGCCAGTCATTCATCACAATTTGTTTGTCATAAAACTTATTGAAACTTGGTAAGAGAAGCTCAGTCAAGGCAAGAGACAATAGATAAGATGCTAAACAAATCAAAAAAGTTTCTAATAAAAACTGAAGAACCAGGTTGGATTTTGTACTTCCAATCGCTTTTCTGACCCCAATTTCCTTAGCTCTTTGCGAAGCTTGAGCAGTTTTCAGGTTAATGAAATTAATGGCTGATAGAATCACAATCAAAACAGAAAGCGTGAACAGAATCATCATCGTTTTAAAATCTCCAACACCGAACCAAGAGGCTTTGGCGTGCAGTTTTATCGCATCAATTGGTGTAAACAAACTTCCTGTCGGTCCGTACAATTCCAAATATTTTTCAGGAGTTACACCTGCGCCTTGCGCACTGATTTTTGCTCTGTATAGGAAAATTTTGTCGTAGAATTTCTGTTGTAAAGCTTCGACATCTGTTCCGGGTTTTAGCAAAAAGAAACATCCGTAATTGAAGTTTCCCCATTGGTCTTTATCACCTTTCATCTGTTCGAAAGGTGTAATGATAAAATCCGGTTTTATCTGGCTATTCGCTTCCGGCAGCTCATAAACTGCGGTTACAACAAAACTTTTATTATTGATTTTTACAGTCTCTCCTGCCACATTGGTTTTCCCGAAGAGATTTTTGGCCGCTTTTGTAGAGAGTGCCATTACTTTATCGCCTTTCAAAGCATCTTTATAACTTCCAGAAACCAATTTGAACGGGAAGAAATTGAAAAAACTTTCAGAAGCCGACATTCCTTCGCCCTGATAAACGGTTTTTGTTTTCGTAGTCATTTTATAACCCATTCCTGAACCGTTAAACAAAACATAATCCTTAACCTCGGGAATCACCTTCACAGCAAGTTCTGCCATCGGATAAGAAATATTGTTCCCGTAAGTATTTTCAGCTTTATTGTGCGTTTGGAATGCGTAGATGTTTTCTTTCTTTGGATTCCATCTTTCGAAGGATTCTTCATCGTTCCAATGCATCAGAATGAGCATAAACCCTGTCAATCCAATCGTTAATCCAAATAAATTAATGATGGTAGACAACCAGTTTTTTTTATAATTGATGAAGGCAATTTTGAGCCAGTTTTGTAACATAATTTTATTTTTGTTGTGTAGGATGGATGCTGGATGCAGTTAGTTTTTTCCACATCCATCATCAGACATCCGTTATTTAACAATTATTCGAAGTTTTTAGAATCCGCTTTTTCGAAAACATCCTTTCTCTGGGAAGAGTGTTCTTCACTGAAAATCTCACCGTCTTTCATATTCACAATTCTGGAAGCGTAACCGGCGTCATAGGAAGAGTGCGTTACCATTGCAATCGTAGAACCTTCTCTGTGAAGTTCTGCAAGGAGATTCATCACTTCATTCCCGTTGGAACTGTCTAGATTTCCGGTTGGCTCATCGGCGAGGATTAGTTTTGGTCTTGTCACCAACGCTCTTGCAACCGCTGCTCTTTGCTGCTGACCACCGGAAAGCTGCTGTGGATAATGTTTCGCTCTGTGTGCGATGTTGATTTTTTCCATAATCTCTTCCACTCTTCTTTTTCTTTCTGAGGAAGAAACACCGTTATAGATCAAAGGCAATTCGATGTTTTCGTAAACCGTTAGTTCATCAATCAAATTAAAATTCTGAAAAATGAAACCGATATTTTTCTTTCTGATGTCCGATTTTTTCTTCTCGGAAGTCCCAATGGTTTCTACGGATTCAAATTGATAAGAACCGGAAGAAGCACTATCCAAAAGTCCCAAAATATTAAGAAAAGTGGATTTTCCACAACCAGAAGGTCCCATTATCGCAACGAATTCGCCTTCTTTGATTTGCAGGCTTACATTATTAAGCGCATTGGTTTGAACATCTTCTGTTTTATAGACTTTTGAAAGGTTTTGAATGTTTATCATTGTAGTATATTTTTTTAAATTATAATTCCGAATTTTTTATTTTTAAAGTCAATGACTATTGTTTTATCGAGGAAAAAAACATTTCCCATTACTCCGTCGAGCCCCTGTTGTTCAAAGGAAAAGTAATCTTCGTCTGTAAACCAAAACTCTTTGGTACTGAATGCCGATTTTCCGATGATCACATTTTTATTGGTTTCTATTGCTTTTACAACCAGAGGATTGTTAAAATTTCTGATATTAAAGTTTTCAATAATTTTGGATGAATCAATTAAGTTTTGAAAATTCTTTTTATAAGAAACCATCGGAAAAATACTTGCGCCCGTATCATACTGAAAATGATAGACTTTACCATCAATCTCTAAAGGAAGAATCGGTTTTTTATTGATAATTTTGATGTCAACAAAATCAATTTTTTTAGTGGTTTTTAATTGTTCACTTACAGTTATTTTTTGGTTAGGAAAATCAATAATCAGATATTTATTTTGAAACAAATCTGCTCCTACAACACCGCAAGCTTCCTCCTGTTCGAAGTTCAAAAGCCCGTTAAGTTTATAATTCTCAATTTTTAATTTTCCAACACTGAAATTCTGATGATCAACAGTGAAAACTTTGTGTCCAGCTGCTTCCATTGCTTCATCTACTTTCTTATTCTTAATAAGCTCTGTTTTTTCAAAACATTTTTCATAGATTAAAGTCATATTAGCACCTAAATCAAATTGAAACCGATACGTTTTGTTTTCGATAGTGAAAGGCACGCTCATTGCGATTTTATCAACTAATTTCCCATTAATAGAATCTTTTTCCCATTTAAAATCAATACTTTGCCCTTTAACAAAAAGACCTATAATGACTGTGATTAAAAACAATAATCGATTTTGCATTTTAGTTTATTGATTGTTTAATTATTGTTTCCAGTTTTTCACCGTGTGATTCACACTTGTATTTTTATCCAGTGACAAAGAAACGTCTTTCCCTTCTTCGATTCCGTCGATTTTTCCTTCTGTTTCCCAGCTTCCTTTGGTTAATTTGAATTTCAAATCAGGATAAGTTTTGAATGTAATTTGTCTGGTTGTTTCACCTGTTTTATTAAGTTTAATGACGTTAGGATTCCAATTCCCGATGCTTGACTGATTACCTGTAATATAAACATCACCACTGTTTTCGGGAACATTTACCGTTAAATTCACTTCGTATTTTACATTAGATAAACCCAATTTTGTTCTCACTTTTTCGACACTGGTTTTGTCTAAAACAGTTAACAACTCAGGCACAAAATCCTTGAAAGTTTTATATTTTGCTCTGTTGTTTTCATATTCTTTCATTTTCTTTTCAAAGTCCGGAATCAAAACAAAATAATTTTCCTTGATATGTTGCTGCCTTAATTTCTCTGCCAATTCAGGATTTCCATTCGCCAAAGCAATTCTGATTTCGCCTGATCTAACGATATGTTCGCCGACACAAGACGGCCAATAAGAATAACCTTGTCCATCCATTTTATCGATAAAAGCCTCGGACATCAGATTATTGCTCTTGTTAATACTGTCTTCATATTGCCCCAAATATTGATTGACAAACGAATGACCAAACTCGTGTGTTATTAAAAAGTTGGTCGTTTCCGGATGATTGAATCCAAATTCTGTGTAATCTTTGATATTATTTTTCTTTTTTAATGGAACATAAGCACTGCTGATCATATTCGCAATTTGTCCTTTATCCGACTTAAACATTGGTCCGTTGCCGTGCCAGAAAACCTCGCTGTAAGGCAAAACATCAAATGGATTCACGTAAAATCTGTAAGCCAGAAATTTCTGTCCATAATATTTTTCCATCTCCGCCATATAGCCAGTAGGAATGTTTTTTTTGACTTCGTTTTTCGCACCTTCTATAAAATAACTTTGGGATTTGAAGAATGCACCTAGCTTTCTCTCGACGTAAAATTCTCTCAATTGTTCTGCGAATTTTTTCACAGCTTCTTTCTTTGCATTATCATTTTCCTCAATCTGGTAAGCATAACCTTTTGCCGGAAAAATATTGTGCTTCAGTAAAACCTGATAAGTCAAATCTTGCTGCTGGCCGGCAACCTGCAGATAATCCTGCATCGCTTTGATGATTTTCGAATTATCATATTTTTCCATTTCCCTGTTCGCCAAATCTGCTAACGGAAGATAACTGATATCCGTTTTTCCGTCGATATAGAAAAGCCTTCCCTGATGTTTCGCTACCAGATATTCGACGATCGAATAAGTCGCGATATTGGGACTGAATTCCACATCCACTTTTGATTGAGATTTCAGATTTGCCGCCAATAAAAACATCATCAAAGTCAAAATGCTTTTATTAATCATCTTTAAGGTCTTCATTTAATCTGAGTTTTCTAGGTTTATCGTTTATTATTTTAAATTGAATCGATTGTTCCTCCGGAACTTCTGCTCGCAGAAAATTTAATTCCTGACAATGTTTTATATCTGATTTTAGCTAAAGAACTTGCAGAAGCGGTTAATTCTTTTGAAACACTCAAAGTTATCGACGATGTTGCACTTGCAGTTGCTTTTGCAGTTTGAATATTCATATTTTTGGCATCCACAGAACTTGCACTATCCACATTGATTTTTGCATTATCAGCGGAACCGCTGATTTTTACCGAACTTGCAGAATTAGCATCAACGTTCAGATTTTTTGTATTGATTTTTCCCGAAAATCCACCTGCACTACCAGTATTGATATTAACAACCGAAGCTTTTGAATCGGCGTAGATTTTACCACTTCCATTGCTTTCAAAAGTTTGTTCAGCAGTTTCAAAAACACTTTTTACTTTTATAGAAGAGGCATTTCCGGCTTCTGCTTTTACAAGGTCTTTTGCGTAAACAACCACTTTTGTATCGGCATTCTGAAGCGAAACATTAGGTTTGTATTGGATATAAAGCGTTTTATTTTTCACTTCGATTTTAAGCTCTGACAAATGCGTGCTTGTCGCAACCGCTTTTTCTTCGTCTGACTTTACAATTTCCACTTCAATCGCCTGGGAAGTTTTCACAGCATTGAATGAACCCAAATTAAAAGTCTTTGTTTCTGATTTCTGAATCCCATTCGAAAAATCATTTCCTTTCAATGTTGCCGAGGACACAAAAAGTCCGACAATCATTGTTATTAAGAGTAATAATAGTTTTTGCATTATATTTAATTTTTTGAGTTTATTTTTGAATGTCTAAGATTTCATATTTTTTCAATTCAGAATAATCTGAAGTAATCACAGATTCACCTTGCTTCAATCCGGAAACCACTTCATAATAAAGAGGATTTTCTCTTCCCAGACTGATGTTTCGCTTTTCAGCTTTGTTATTTTTCACTACGAAAATCCATTTTCCGTTCGTGTCTTTGTAGAAATTCCCTTTCGGAATCATCATACTTTGCGTATCGGCAGACAATTTCAGTTTCACGCCGAAAGTCATTCCGATTTTCAGGGTTGAAATTTTTGCATCAATGAAATTCAATTCCACAGAAAACTGTCCGTCTTTCACTTCCGGAAGAATTTTGCTGATGATGACTTCGTATTCTTTTCCATTATTGTCAAGACTTCCTTTG
This sequence comes from Epilithonimonas zeae, assembly GCF_900141765.1. Lineage (NCBI taxonomy): Bacteria > Pseudomonadati > Bacteroidota > Flavobacteriia > Flavobacteriales > Weeksellaceae > Epilithonimonas > Epilithonimonas zeae. The sequence continues at coordinate 240,736 of NZ_FSRK01000003.1, forward strand.
ATTCCGACAGTCAATTTATTGATATAATATTCGTCAACTTTCGCAATAAGTTTGTAACCACCCATCAAATCGACTTTCCCAATGCTTTCGCCCGTTGTCAGATTTTGTCCTAATGAAATATTGAATGATGACAATCTTCCAGAGACAGGCGACATTATCAGGAAATTATTTTTGTTGGAACGAAGGATATTCAAGCTTTTCTCCATTTGATTAATGGAATTATTGATGGCTGAAAACTGAGAATTTCTGGAAACCTTTTCATTTTTAGCGCCATTTTCAACAATTTGCTTTCTCTGTTTTTGATAATTCAAATTCTGAAGACTGATGTCATAATCGGTTTTCTTTCCGATTTCCGCATCGTACAATCTTTTCTGAAGATTGAAAGATTGTAACGCCGTATTATAATCATTCTGAGACTGCAACAATTCCTTATCCTGACTGAATTCCTGATTTTTTAATTCTAAAAGTGAACTTCTCATCTGGCTGATCTGCTGCATAATTCCCGTTTCCTGATTCAGATAATTAAATTCTGTATTGGGATTGTAAACTCTTGCAATAGGTTGTCCTTTTGTCAGCATTTGTCCGTCCTCCGCAAAAATTTCTTTTACCGCGCCACCTTCCAAAACATTCACAAGAGAAGAATTAAGAGATTGCGTCTGTGCAGTTACCATCAACATATCTTCGAATTTTCCATTCGTCACTTCATCAATCGTGATATCTTCCGATTTTACATTATATGTTTTTTTCTGATTGAGAAAATACCATCCAAAAACCGAAACTGCCACTGCAGACGCGATGATGATCAAAACAAATTTTAGTTTAGATTTCTTTTTTACTATTTTCGTATCCATATTTAGATAACTGTTTTACTTACAGATAATTACACAAGGCAAGTGCCACAATTTTATAATCTTGTAACTCTTTGTAAATGTGATTAAATATAATTTTATTAATTTTAAAACTGTTCATTATCGGACACTTTTTGTACGAAAACGGACAGATAAATATAAATGATGAATTATAATTGATAAATGATTTTATTTTAGGTTGAAACAAATAAAATTAATGCTTAAAAAAATTAGCAACAATATTAATATCAATAGAAATGGGCTAAAGCCCATTTAAAAAGTGGACAAAACAAAAAGGCTTTAGCCAAAATTTAAATTTTAATGCGAAAAAAAGAAGCTCATATTTTAATTGTGGATGATGACGAGGATATCCTGTTCTCGGCAAGAGTCTGGCTCAAGAAGTTTTTTACGGAAGTCAGCTGTCTTAGTCAGCCTAAAAATATTCTTAAATTTTTATCGGAACAACAAGTTGACACGGTTCTTCTCGATATGAATTTTCGAAAAGGCTTTGAAAATGGACAAGACGGTTTGTATTGGATGAATGAAATCAAAACACTGGAACCTCAACTTCCGATTATTCTGATGACCGCTTACGGCGAAGTTGAATTAGCTGTTGAAGCGTTGAAAAATGGCGCTTCCGATTTTATCCTTAAACCTTGGAATAATGAAAAGTTATATGCTTCCGTGAATCTCGCGGTCGATATTTCCCGAAAAAATAAAAAGCTGAATCAATGGGAAAATGTCAGCATCAAAACCAATCAATATCAGTTGGAAACCAAATCTCCAGCGATGCAGGAAGTGATGGACCAAATTGAAAGAGTTGCTCCGACTGACGCCAATGTTTTGCTTTTGGGTGAAAATGGAACCGGAAAATATGTTTTGGCGGAACATATTCACGAGTTATCAGAACGGAAAAACCAGCCTTTTGTTCATATTGATTTGGGAAGCCTTTCGGAAAATCTTTTTGAATCTGAATTATTCGGCTATAAAAAAGGAGCGTTTACCGATGCACATCAGGACTATGCCGGAAAAATTGAGAATGCCGAAAATGGAACGGTTTTCCTCGACGAAATCGGGAACCTTCCACTTCTTCTTCAAACTAAATTATTGAGTTTAATTCAAAATAGAAAACTATCCAGAATTGGAGAAAGTAAAGAAAGATTGTTGGACGTAAGGTTTATTTTTGCAACCAACGAGAATCTTAAAAAAGCTGTTGCTGAAAATCGTTTCCGAAAAGATCTATATTATAGAATCAACACGGTTGAATTAAATATTCCAAGTTTGAGAGAACGGATTGAAGATATTTCAAATTTAGCTGATTATTTTTTAGAAAAATATAAACAGAAATATCACAAACCTGATTTGTTTTTAAATGAAGTTTTAATTTCAGAATTAACACATTATTCCTGGCCAGGAAACATTCGCGAACTCGACCATTGTATTGAAAGAAGCATCATTCTTTCCAACGAAAAAAATCTTAAATTGCTGATGCCTCAAGATGAAGAATCCGAAAACATCATCGTAAACCTCAACATCGAAGAAATGGAAGAAATTCTGATTAAAAAAGCCTTGAAAAAACACCGCGGAAATATTTCTTTGGCTGCGGAAGATTTGGGATTGTCTAGAGCGGCATTATATCGAAGAATGGAGAAATTCGAACTGTAGTTTGGTTGTTGGTTGATGGATTTTTATATATTTAATTAATGAATTCGAGTCGTTATGTTTGGTTGATTTTTATTCTGCTGGCGATTGTCAACGGAATTTTTGCATTTGATTTTTATTCTCAAAACAAATGGATCAACTGTATCTTATTTTCATTGGTGAGTTTGGTCTGTATCGTTCTTGCACAGACCTCAGCTTTGTCGTACATTCAGCAAACAGAAAAATTGCTTTTGGCGATTCAGAAAAAAGATTTCTCATTGTTTCCAAAAACGGAAGAAAATAGTTTGTTAGACAATGCTGTAAAACTATATTATCAAAGCAAAGAGGAACATCTTTCGCTTTCTTCTTACAAACTATTGTATGAAGAAATCCTCAATCAATTAGAAATCGGATTGATGATTTTGTCAAAGAAAAATGAAGATTGGGAAGTGTTTTATGTGAATCCTGTTTTTCTTGAAATTTTAGAAATTCCGAAGTATAATTCCTGGAATCTTTATGAAAATAAAACGACAGAATTTTATAAAATCATTGAACAAACGAATTATGAAAATTCTCAGGAATTCTTTGATATTTCGATTAATGAAAATACAAAACAATCGTTTTCATTAAGGACAAAAAAAGTTCAGAATGTAAAAAATCAGTTTTGCATCATCAGCTTAGAATCGGTCCAGAAAATTATCGAACAAAAAGAAAAACTGGCTTGGAACAATCTGATGAAAGTGATTTCACACGAACTTTTGAATACATTAACACCTGTCAATAGCTTAATTCAGAACCTGGAATATATCGCAAATCAAGATGTTATCGAAAAAGAAGATCAACAGGATATGAAGGAAAGTCTGATGATCATCAATTCAAAATCAAAACAATTACTGAATTTTGTAGATGATTATAGACAAGTCGCAGAACTTCCGAAGCCTGTTTTCAAAACAATTTCTTTAACCAATATTGTAGAATCCGCACTTAATTTCCTGAAACCTGAATTTGAGAAAAAACATATTACAATTATCAATTCATTGGAAAACCATATGATTTCAGCTGATGAAAAAATGATTGAAAGATGTTTGATCAATCTTTATCTCAACGCAATTTACGCCGTTTCTGATAATGTTGGAAGAACAATAAAAACCGAGATCAAAACTCAAAACAAACGAATTATTTTAAGTGTAGAAGACAATGGAATTGGAATCTCAAAGGAAATTCAGGACAAGATTTTTCTTCCATTTTTTACAACGAGAAGCAACGGTTCCGGAATTGGATTGACACTCAGCAAAAGTATTATCGAAGCCCATAAAGGTTATCTGAATTATAAACCTTTGGAGCAGGGAAGTAGGTTTGAGATTTGGTTTGTGGAATAAAAGAAAAAAGACTTTAGATTCGAAAAAAATTATCGCAAAGGCACAAAAATTTATTAAATACTAAGTTTAAAAGACGCAAAGATTTTATCTTCAATAAAATTCATATTGGAAACTTTGCGACTTTTAACATATTTATTAAATTCAAAGTATTTTGCGCCTTTGCGATAAAATTCAAAATATAAATTATGAAAATCAAGAATAACGCTGGGGAAACGGTAGAGTTTGAAATCTCGAAATTGGAAAGCTCACTCCGGAATTCGGGAGCAGGCGAACAATCTGTGAAAAGAGTTCTGGAAACAGTCTTACCAAAATGTTTTGAAGGCATCACAACCGGCGAACTGTACAGAATGGCATTTGAAGAATTAAAGAAAATCTCGAATTCTGTCGCGGCAAGATACAGTTTGAAAAAAGCTTTGTTGGAATTGGGTCCTGCGGGATTTTATTTTGAGCAATGGATTTCTCGAGTATTTCAAAATATTGGCTACAAGACCGAAACAGGGCAATTGATAAAAGGACATTCTGTGACGCACGAAGCGGACGTTATTGCCAAGAAAGATAACAAAACTTATTGGGTAGAATGTAAATTCCGAAATGCGGAAGACACGAAAATCTCTGTCACGACGCCGATGTACGTTTTGTCAAGAATCAAGGACATTTCTAATATCCAGTACAATCTTTTCGGAACCAAAACTGAATTTACAGACGGTTGGCTGATCACGAATACTTATTTCACTAAGGATTCTGTGGCTTTCTCAGAATATTATGGTTTGAGATTGCTGTCTTGGGATTATCCAAAAGATAAAAACATCAAAAGTTTGGTTGACCAAAATGCATTGTACCCTATTACTTGTCTTACGACTTTGGACGGAAAACAAAAACAGAAATTGCTGGAGAACAAATGTGTTTTGGTAAAGGAATTATTCAACAATCAGAATTTGTTGAATGTTTTAGAACTCAATCAAGAAAAAAAATCAGAAGTTCTGAAAGAAACTAAAGAATTGATGAACACAAAAATATCAGAATAAAAAAACCGCAGAAATTCTGCGGTTAAATTCTATAATCTATCAGTCTATAATCTTCTAGTCTGAAAACTATTTCCCTTTTTGCGGTGGATAATTGGCCATTATCTCAGCCACAACCTGCGGAATTTGTTTTTGTTTTGACCTTGGAGAATCTACAGAAATTCCGCTTCCCGCACCCTGCCAAACCAATTTTTGAGTTTTAGCATCAATAATGTCAATCACAATCGTTCCGCTGTTATAGTTGTTGGTCCAGGTATTTCCCATACCGAAACCGCCGCCCCAGCCCCAAGGTCTTCCCCAACCCCAGCCTCCGCCGTAGGAAGTGGTAATGTCCTGAACTTTTTTGTGAGATGCTTTTACATTGATAATCAAATCTGGATTTTGTCCGGAAGTTAAAGCTTTAGCTTGCAATTGTTTTGATAACTCGTTCAAAACTCTGTCTTTGTCAAGGTCATTCAGTTTCAAATCATCTGTTCTAAGCAAGTAAGTTTTGTAATTCGCAAAATTTGCAGTGGCAGAATAATCAGATTTTACTTGGAAAGGACTACAAGAAGTCACTCCCAAAGAAACCGCAGCTAGTAATATGAAGAAATATTTTTTCATAATTATATTATTTAGATTTTTTAATAAAAGTATCCGTCTTTTTATCATAACCGTACGGGCAGTGTCTACATCCGCTTTTACAGCAATAACCACGTTTCAAATGGAACTTTTCTGTAAAAACTTTATAACCTTGTTCGTTATAATAAAAGTCTTCATTTTCTTTGATGTCATTTAGTTTCATAAGTTAAAAAACTGTACCAAAATTTTTATCTTTGATTGATGATAATTATTGTTTGTCAAAGATTACTCAAAAATACTAAAATTTCGGGGATTACATTGTTCCCGTTTATATTGCTGAGAAAAAAAGAATACAGGCAAAACAAAGTCTTAATCAATCATGAAAAAATTCATATCCGACAACAAACGGAATTGTTAATTATTCCGTTTTACATTTGGTATCTTTCAGAATATTATCTCAAATATCTGAAGTACAAAAATCCTCATCTTGCCTACCGTAATATCAGTTTCGAAAGAGAAGCCTATGATAACGATCAAAACCTTGATTATCTGCAGAAAAGAAAATTTTGGAGTTTTATTAATTATCTCTAAAACTATAATCTAAGCTTCTGTCTTGATGCGAATTAATGTAAATCCCCTACTCCAATATTACATTTTCATCAAAAAAATTTCTCAATCTGTAAAATAATCTAAATTTGCAGAATTATTTTTACAATAAGACTTTATTATGTCGCAAGATAGCAGCGGTCATTTTGACCTCAAAAAACTGTCCGCAGTGGGCGTTTTGGTTTCATTAGGAATTGTTTTCGGAGACATCGGAACCTCGCCGTTGTACGTGATGAAAGCCATTATCAATGCAGGAAAAGCCGGCGGAATCATTTCTGAGGAATATATAGAAGGTGCATTGTCTTGTATCATCTGGACTCTGACTTTACAAACGACCATAAAATACGTTATCATTGCTCTAAAAGCTGATAATAAAGGCGAAGGAGGGATTCTTTCTCTTTACTCTCTCGTCAAACGGTTCAAGAAAAAATGGCTTTATGCTGTTGCGATAATTGGTGCAGCAACTTTGGTTGCAGATAGTATCATCACGCCTTCTATGACTGTAATTTCGGCAATCGAAGGTTTGGAATTGGTGATGCACAAACCGCCTGTGGTTCCAATTACTTTGGTTATTTTAATCATCATTTTCTTTGTTCAGCAATTTGGAACCAGTTTTATTGGAAAGTTTTTCGGACCAATTATGGTACTTTGGTTTCTGGTTCTTGGTGGTTTTGGTTTTGTTCAATTGATAGAACATCCAACTGTTTTAAACGCATTCAATCCTTATTATGCTGTAAAATTAATTTATAATTCTCCAAGTGCGATTGTAATTCTCGGTGCAGTTTTCCTTTGTACAACGGGAGCAGAAGCATTATACTCTGACCTTGGACATTGTGGAATTAAAAACATCCGAGTGAGTTGGATTTTTGTAAAAGCAATGTTGATTCTTAATTACTTAGGTCAAGGTGCTTGGCTTCTTAACAATTATAATGAAGTGTTCCAAGGGAAAAATCCTTTCTTCGGAATTATGCCGGAATTGTTCATTATTCCTGCGGTAGTATTAGCGACAATGGCTGCAATCATTGCAAGTCAGGCTGTTATTACCGGTGCTTTCACAATGTTTTCAGAAGCAATGTCGCTCAACTTTTGGCCGAATCAGGAAATCGAGTATCCTTCGGGAATCAAAGGTCAAATGTATATTCCAAAAATCAATTGGGGATTGTTAATACTTTGCTTCATCGTCGTGATGTACTTCAAAGAATCGAGTAAAATGGAGGCGGCATACGGACTTTCGATTACTGTCACGATGCTGATGACAACGATACTTTTGATTTTCTGGTTCCTAAAAACCCGAACGAAAAAGATTTTTATTGCATTTTTTGCATTAATTTATTTAGTCATCGAAGGTGGATTTTTCAGCGCCAACATTATCAAATTCTTTGATGGTGGTTGGATGTCTGTTCTTCTGGCTGGTTTCATCGGCATCTGTATGTACGCTTGGTACAACGGAAGAATCATTAAAACAACTTTTATCAAATTTGTGAAACTGGACAAATATGTTTCCACCATCAAGGATATGAAACTGGATGAAACAATTCCGAAATACGCTACAAACCTTGCATTCATCAGCCGAGCAAAAAGAGAAGATGAAGTGGAATCAAAAATCATTTATTCCATAATTAGAGCACAACCTAAAAGAGCGGATCATTATTTTATTTTGAATATTGTGAATCAGGAAGACCCATACAGTTTCAAATACAATGTGGAAGAGGTTTTGCCGGGCACAATTTATAAAATCAGTTTCTTATTGGGTTTCAAAAGAGACAGAAGAATCAACGATTATTTCCAGCAGATTTTAGCAGAAATGATGGAAGAAGGAACGATTCCTTCACGAAGTTCACATCCCTCTTTGAGAGCACATAACATTCCGCCTGATTTGAAGTTTGTGATTATCGATAATGTTTATATCAATGATTTCCTTCTTACAATTAGAGATAAAATCATTCTTAATATTTATAATTTTGTGAAGAAACTTGGCAGTAACGACTTCACAGCTTATGGCGTTGCAAGTCATAATGTTGTGGTAGAATCGGCGCCGCTTCTTGACCAGAAAATCAAAATCGAGAGAATAGAAAAAGTCGAACACAAGCATTTCGAATAATCCCGAAAAAATTCTTTATTTTTGTACTATGGATACGAAACAAAAAGAGTTGAATATCGCAACTATAAAAGACGTCCTTAGACAATATCTTATGGATAAAGGCTTCCGCAATACGCCTGAGAGATATACTATTCTTGAGGAGATTTACAATATGGAGCACCACTTCAACGTGGATGACCTTTATCTGCTGATGATGCAGAAAAAATACCACGTAAGCAAGGCAACGATTTATAATACTATCGAGATTTTCTTGGATGCAGGCTTGATTAGAAAACACCAATTCGGAGAAAAAACATTGAGCACATCTTCTTATGAGAAGTCTTATTTTGATAAGCAGCACGACCATTTGGTCATTTATAAAGAAGATTCTGATAAAGAAATTGCAGAGATTATAGAGTTCTGCGACCCAAGAATCCAAGGCATCAAAGACTCAATAGAAAAAGCATTTGGCGTAAGTATTGATACGCACTCTTTGTACTTCTACGGACACAAGAAGTCTGAAAATTAATGAAGAAATCCTTTTTTGTCGTTCTATTTTTTATCATTATCAAGATATTTGGACAGATTGCACCTGCTCAAAATACAGGCTTGGTAAAAGATGATTTTTTTAAAAAACCTACTTCTCAGACAGAGCCTTCCAAGAAAGTCATCAACAAACATTCGGATACTTTCGGAGTGAGCAAGGATAAATATGATGGTAACAAAGTCTTCTCCGGAAGCGTAGTATTTGAACATCAAGGTTCTGTACTTTCTGCAGATGAAGTTATTTGGTATGAAAAAGAAAATTTTCTGAAAGCCATCGGAAACGTGGTTCTTACAACTGCCGATGGAAACCGAATTACCGCTGCAGAAATGGAATACGACGGTAATACCCAACGTGGAATTGCCCGCAAAAATGTAGTTCTCACAGACCCTAAACAAACCATCAAAACAGAAACGCTTTATTACGATAAAATCCCAAACACGGCCTATTTCAATACGGGCGGAACAATTTATAGTAATGATGGAAGTGTGATGTATACCAAATCGGCGACCTATTATCTCAATTCAAAAATGATAGATTTCATTGGTCGTTCTAATATCGAAACTGATAAATACACTATCGTAAGCGATAATATTAAAACCAATCAAAATACAGGCGTTTCCGATTTTACCGGACCAACAACCATTAGAAGTAAGGAAAATTACGCCAACTATGTCTATACAGAACTTGGAACTCATAATTCTAAAACAGGCGAATCTTTCCTCAACAAAAATTCCAGAATCCATAACAATGGAAAAATTCTTACTGGAGACAAATTATACTTTAACAGAAATACGGGCTTCGGCAAAGGAACAGGCAATGTAACGTTGGACGACCCTCAGCAAAAACGTTTTATCAAAGGTGGCTATGGAGAAATCTATGAAAAGAAAGACTCTGCAATGGTTACGGACAAACCTTATGCTGTAAAGATTCTTAGTAAAGATTCGGCCTATTTTTCTGCAGAGAAATTCATTACATTTCAAAGACCGGATTCGGCCAACGCACTGAAGAAAAAAAGCTATTTGCGAGCTTATAGAAAAGTAAGAATTTTCAAAACCAATATGCAAGGTCGAGGAGATTCATTAAGCTTTAATGAAACCGATGGCGAAATGCACCTGATGAGAAAACCAATTCTTTGGATGGGCGTAAAACAAGTTACCGGAGACGAAATCCGTGTTTACAGCAATCCCGAAAAAGAAATTACAGATTCCATCAGAGTTTTAGGCAATGCCTTCGCTATAAGCAAAGCAGATTCTTTGAATTTGAAAGATGAATTCAATCAAATCAAAAGCAAGAATATGATTGTCTACCTCAACAACAACGCGATAGACAGTGCAAAAGCGGTAGGCAATGCGCAAGCTATTACTTATGCGGATGACGAGGATAAAAAAACAAAACAAATAAAAAGAATTGGTGTAATGTTGTCCACTTGTGGCGAGATTACAGCAGAGTTTTTGGAGCGCCGACTGGAAATTGTTTCCTGCAATATTGGTGCAAATAACGACACTTATCCGATGAGCCAAATCTCAAAAGAAGAACGTTTTTTCAAAGATTTCAATTGGAATACCAAAGACCGTCCACAAAAATGGAGCGACATTTTCCTTGAAACACCAAATTATCCCGAGATAGTCTACGAGTCCGACAACACTCTCTTCAACCTAGCTGAAGCCGAACGGAAAAAACAGGAAGAAAAGAATAAACCAAAGACGCCAATACGGGTTAAGAAGTAAAAATCAGTTAATGATTGGAGTAGAAATTTGGGCGCCTTAATCCGCCTTCCACTCCCGCTATTTTTGCCTTCGCTTTTCCAGCTACAAAAAATGAGCTCCGTTCAAGTCGGGGCGCGCTTCGCCAAGTCAGAAATTTGGTCTTTTCATAGAATCGAAACCCAAAATTCCCGAACTTTGCAACAATTTAAAAGTTCAAAATCCCCAAAATACGATTGGAGAATCTAATTTCTAAAATCTAATTTCTAACATCTATCTCATCAATGAAACAAGATTTCTTTAAATACCAAGCCCAGACAACACCTTACGCCGCAGGTTTCGAAGTGGAAAAAGCAGAGGGAAGTTACATCTACGGAAAAAACGGAATCGCCTATCTGGATTTTGTAGCCGGCGTTTCTGCCAACACACTGGGACATTCTCATCCGAAGGTGGTGAACGCTATCAAAGAACAGGCGGATAAATATCTGCACGTAATGGTTTACGGCGAATATGCGCAGGAGAAACCGGTGGAACTTTGCAGACTTTTGGCAGAAGCAACACCTGAACCTTTGGAAGTGACTTATCTTGTAAATTCTGGAGCAGAGGCGATTGACGGCAGTTTGAAATTGGCTAAACGTTATACTGGAAGAGAAGAAATCATCGCCTTCAAAGATGCTTATCACGGAAATACACACGGGGCACTTTCTGTTGCAGGAAATGAGGTTCACAAAAGAGAATTCCGTCCGTTGTTGCCAATGGTCAATTTCATCGAATTCAATAATGAAAATGACTTTGATAAAATCACCGATAAAACAGCTTGTGTAATTGTAGAAACGATTCAAGGAGCCGCAGGATTCATAACTCCGAAAGATAATTATTTCATCAATCTGAAAAAACGTTGTGAAGAAGTTGGTGCCTTGTTGATTCTGGACGAGATTCAGCCGGGGTTTGGAAGAACCGGAAAGTTGTTTGCCTTTGAACATTTTGGGATTGTTCCTGACATTCTTGTTATGGGAAAAGGAATGGGCGGTGGCGTTCCGGTTGGTGCTTTTATGAGTTCTAGAGAAATTATGACAAGCCTTTCACATTCGCCAAAATTGGGTCATATTACAACCTTTGGAGGAAATCCTTTGATTGCAGCCGCTTCGCACGCTACTTTGAAAGAAGTTTTGGAAAGTGGATTGATGAACGAAACAGATAAAAAAGAAAAACTCTTCCGAGAGTTATTAGTTCATCCGAAAATCAAAAATGTGAACGGAAAAGGTTTGATGCTGGCGGTGAATCTCGGTTCTCCAGAATATACATTAAGAGTTGCTTCCAAATGCATGGAAAAAGGATTGATAGTTTTTTGGCAACTTTACAGAAACGAATATATGAGAATCTCTCCTCCACTGACTATATCGGAAGATGAAATCAGAAAAGGCTGTGAAATTATTCTGGAAGCTTTGAATCAAGTGGAGTAAATTTTTCTCTCAACATTCTACTTTAATATCCCGTTTGTCATTCCGTAGGAATCTCGACAGTGAAGTTTAGATTGACTTCGTCGAACCACTTCGTTAGGTTTCCTACGGAATGACAAAATTGTTTTTTAGGATAACTGTTGTTTCTACGCTGAATATGCAGCCCGACTTGAGCGGAAATCCTTTTTACGCAACGTAGTGGAGTGAAAAGATTGGGAGTGGAAGGCGGATTAAGCTGCCCAAATTTTCAAGGTAAATGGAGTCAAAAAATTGTAAAAATTAGTGTTCATCAACTGTATCCAATCAGCTAATAAAAATCATACATTATTTCTATAAAAAATTTGTATTTCCATAGACATTTTGATTTGGAAATAAGAAATTAATTTATATATTGCGCCACAATTAGAATTAGAATATGGCGAAAACGAAAGTGCAGTATGAATACAATATGCATTGTCTCTCGGAGATATTGTATGAGTATTTGGCAAGTGCAGAAGGATTATCAGAATGGTTTGCAGACGACGTTGTAGAGCGTGGTGACGATTTCTTTTTCAGCTGGGGCGGTGGTCCTGCTGAGAGAGCGACACTTATCCGTTATAAGCCAGAAAGTTTTGTGAGATTCCGTTGGGAAGAGGACGAGGGAACTAAATATTTCTTCGAGCTTTCTATTGTTATCGACGAAATTACTGATGACCTTTCTCTTAATATTACTGACTTCTGCGAGGATGGTGATGAAGAAGAAAACAAACTCTATTGGGAAAACCTGATAGAAAATCTACAGATAAAATTAGGCGCCGCTTAAAATAAATGGATGAACGATTTTTTATCGTTCATTATTTTTTTGTACACAACAATGCAGAAGATAGTTTATACACAAGACAATTTACAATTGCTGAACCGTTCTTTTCTTTTTGGAGATTCGGTTTGGGTTTCATTTTTCATCCGAAACGGAAATCTCATAATGGCAGAAGAATCTTATTTTTTCCTGATGGCATCAATGAGAAAAATGAGATTGAATATCCCGTTGACTTATACTTTGGAATTTTTTCAGGAACTTTTCCAGAGAGAAGTTTTGGACAAAGGCATCCGGAACGGGATTGTCCAACTGATGGCTTACAGAATCCAAGACGAAAAACCATTATCAAAATCTGAAACGGCTTTCTTTTTTGAGATTGAAGAGTCTGAAGATATTCTGGACATTAAAGGCAATATCGAATTGGATTTGATTAAGGAAATCAATGTGAACGCTAATCTTTTGAGTAATATTCGAGTTCATTCTCCGGAAAATATTTATGCTCAGATTTACGCTAAGGAAAATGATTTGGACGATGTAATTCTCCTTAATCCAAATAAAAAAATCGCAAGAAGTATCTTTGGAAATCTTTTATTTTTGCAGGATAATGTGATTAAAATCCCTAAACAGACGGAAGGCGCTTATATTTCTCCTTTGATGGAAAACTTCGTCACTTTCATCCATAAAAATAAACTGGCTGAGATAGAAGAAGCGGAAATCATTGCTTTCGAATCTCAAAAGGCGGAAGAGATTTTAAGAATTTCTGACGAAAAAGGCGTGCATTCTGTTTCCAAAATCAGGAATAAAACCTTTGAAAACACTAGGTTTTCTGAGATGGTTCAGAAATGGGCCGAGAATTTTATTTAGTTAATTTTAATGAAAAGTTAGATTTAATTAAAATAAGTTCTATACATTTGCTTCATCAAAATATCAAAATGACTACACAATTTATGCATCATCATCACCATTTCCTCGCGCAGACGGGAAGGTAGTGATATGTCATAACTTCTAAAAATATAAACCGTCTGAGTAATCAGTCGGTTTTTTTTATTCCAAAAATTCTCCTGTCGTTTACTCGGACTTATGTCAAAATCTAAAATGAGTAAACTGAAATTAGCCTTACAAAAAAGCGGACGACTGAGCGAAAAGTCTCTCAAACTCCTCGAAGAATGCGGAATCAAAATTTCCAACGGCACACGAAAACTGAAAGCCGTTTCTTCCAATTTTCCTTTGGAAATCCTTTTCCTTCGCGATGATGATATTCCGCAATACGTGGAACAAGGCGTTGCTGACATTGGAATTCTTGGTCTGAATGAAGTTCTGGAACAGAAAAAACAAATCGAAACCATTCAGAAATTAGGATTTGCACAATGCAGATTGTCTTTGGCGATTCCGAAAGAAGAAAGTTATAACGGAATTCAATATTTCGAAGGCAAAAAGATTGCGACGTCTTATCCTGAGATTCTTTCGAATTATTTTCAAGAAAAAAATATCAACGCACAAATTGAAAAGATTGGTGGAAGCGTAGAAATTGCGCCTGGAATTGGGCTTTCCGATGCGATTTTCGACATCATCAGCACTGGTTCTACTCTACTCACCAACGGTTTGAAAGAAGTAGAAACAGTTGTAGAAAGTGAAGCAATTTTGGTTTCCAACAATGATTTGTCTGACGAGAAGAAAGGCATTCTCAAAAAACTATTGTTCCGAATCAACGCTGTAAAAGAAGCTTCTGAAAGCAAATATATTCTTCTGAATGCACCAAATGAAAATTTAGAAAAAATCATCAACATTTTACCAGGAATGAAATCACCGACTATTCTTCCACTGGCAGAAAGTGGCTGGTCATCCATCCACTCCGTGATTAAAGAAGACCAATTTTGGGAAGTCATAGAGAAATTAAAAAATGAAGGCGCTCAGGGAATTTTAGTATTAGAAATCGAAAAAATGATATTATGATGAAGCAGTACAAATGTCCAAATATCAAAGACTGGAAATCACTTTGCGAAAGGCCTTTGCAAAATCAGGAAAATCTTTCTGAGCAAGTGAAATCTATTTTTGATGAAGTTAAAATTAATGGCAATAAAGCGTTGAAAATCTTCACAGAAAAATTTGACGACGTTATTTTAAATGACTTCAAAGTTTCACAATCAGAAACCGATGAAGCGAAAAATTTAGTTTCCGGTGAATTAAAATCAGTGATAAAAACTGCTTCCGAAAATATCCGAAAATTCCATACTTCTCAACAAGAAGAAAAAAAAATCATTGAAACAACGGAAGGTGTTTTTTGTTGGCGAGAAAATCGGGCGATTGAAAACATCGGAATTTACATTCCTGGAGGAACTGCGCCTTTGTTTTCAACAGTTTTGATGTTGGGAATTCCCGCAAACATCGCAGGTTGTAAAAATATTGCGCTTTGTTCGCCTCCAGATAAAGATGGAAAAATCAATCCAGCGATTTTGTTCACCGCTGACTTGGTTGGAATTAAAAACATTTTCAAAGTCGGTGGAAGCCAAGCGATTGCAGGTCTGACATTTGGAACAGAAACCATTCCGAAAGTTGATAAGATTTTCGGACCAGGAAATCAATACGTGACTTTTGCGAAACAATTGGCTCTTAATTATAATATTGCCATAGACATTCCAGCTGGTCCAAGTGAAGTTTTAGTCATTGCAGATGAAAGTTCAATTCCTGAGTTTGTAGCGTCGGATTTACTTTCTCAAGCCGAACACGGAATAGATTCCCAAGTTATTTTATTGAGTAATTCTGAAAGAGTAATTAATGAAATTAATATTGAAATCGAAAGACAACTAAAAGAATTACCGCGTAACGAAATTGCTAAAATCGCATTGCAAAACAGCAAATCAATTTTGCTCAATTCTATTGATGAAGCCATTGATTTTTCTAATTTTTATGCGCCTGAACATTTGATTTTGTCAATCGAAAATGCTGAAAATTTTACTGATAAAATTATAAACGCAGGTTCAGTTTTTCTAGGAAATTACAGTCCGGAAAGTGCAGGCGATTACGCTTCCGGAACCAATCACACTTTGCCAACAAACGGTTTTGCGAAAAATTATAGTGGCGTTTCTCTGGATAGTTTTGTGAAGAAAATCACATTCCAAAATATCACGAAGAACGGAATTAAAAACATCGGAAAAACCATCGAACTAATGGCGGAAGCAGAAGAATTAATGGCTCACAAAAATGCAGTTTCTGTCAGATTAAAATATTTAGAAAATGAAAATTGATATTCAAAAATTGGTCAGAAAAAACATTCTGAATCTCAAACCATATTCTTCCGCAAGAGATGAATTTGAAGGTGAGAACGGCATTTTTCTGGATGCCAACGAAAATCCTTTCGGAGTATTGAACCGTTATCCCGACCCATATCAAAAGAGAATTAAGCAAAAATTGAGTGTAATTAATCAGATTTCTGCTGACAATATTTTCTTAGGAAACGGAAGCGATGAAGTGATTGACTTAGCTTTCAGAATATTTTGTGAGCCTGGAGAAGATAAGGTTTTGACGTTTTCGCCAACTTATGGAATGTATGAAGTTTCGGCCAATATTAATGACGTAGAATTAATCAATCTTGATTTGAATAACAATTTTCAAATCAATTTGGAAACTTTTAAACCTTATCTAAATGACGAAAATCTAAAAATTATCTTCATCTGTTCGCCAAATAATCCGACAGGAAATTCCATTCAAAATATAGAATACATTCTAGAAAATTTTAACGGAATTATCTTTATCGATGAAGCTTACATTGATTTCAGTCCGGAAGAAAGTTTCAAAAATAAAATTAAAAAATATCCGAATCTGATTGTCAGTCAAACCTTCAGCAAAGCTTGGGGAATGGCTTCTGTGCGGGTTGGAATTGCTTACGCATCGGAAGAAATTATCAAATTTTACAATAAGACAAAACCACCTTATAACATCAGCCAACTCAATCAAAATGAAGTTCTAAATGCTTTGAATGACGAAAATATCAGACTCGTTCAAGATGATATCAAACTGATTTTAAATGAGAAAAAGCTTCTGATTCAAAGTTTAAAAGAATTGAAATTGGTTAAGAAAATATTTCCTTCAGACGCCAATTTCATTTTAATAGAAGTTGAAAATGCAGATTTGATTTATCAAAAATTAGTCGAAGAGAATGTGATTGTCAGAAACCGAAATTCAGTTATCAAAAACTGCCTAAGAGTTACAGTTGGTTCTCCTGAAGAAAATTTGAAATTAATAGAAACCTTAAAATCAATTATTTAAAATGAAAAAATTATTATTTATAGATAGAGACGGCACTTTGGTTCTTGAGCCAGAAGACTATCAAGTTGATTCTTTTCAAAAACTAAAATTCTATCCGCAAGTTTTCACTTATCTTTCAAAAATTGCCAAAGAACTGGATTACGAATTGGTAATTGTGACGAATCAGGATGGTTTGGGAACAGATTCTCATCCCGAAGAAAACTTTTGGACGATTCAGAATTTCATTATCGAAACATTTGAAAGTCAAGACATCAAGTTCGAAGATATTTTCATTGATAAAACATTCGCCAAAGACAATGCGTCAACCAGAAAACCTAACACCGGACTTTTGACCAAATATTTTAATAAAGAAATTTACGACCTAGAAAACTCCTTCGTCATCGGCGACAGAATTACCGATGTGAAGTTGGCAAAAAACCTCAATTCAAAAGCAATTTTTATTAATACTAATGAGAATCTTGGTGCCGATGAGATTTTAGAGAACGATGATTTAGAAAACGTAATTGGTTTAAAAACTACTTCCTGGAAAGAAATATACGAATTCCTAAAACTCGAAAACAGAACTTCCGAAATTATCAGAAATACCAACGAAACCAAAATCAAAATCAACCTAAACCTCGATGGAACCGGAAAATCCAACATCGAAACAGGAATTCCGTTTTTCAATCATATGCTCGACCAGATTGCGAAACACGGTCAAATGGATTTGGAAATTAACGTCGATGGCGATTTGGAAGTGGACGAACATCACACGATTGAAGACACCGGAATTGCCCTCGGAGAAGCTTTTTATCAAGCTTTAGGAAACAAATTGGGAATCGAACGTTATGCTTTTGTTTTGCCTATGGACGATTGTCTGGCACAGGTTGCATTGGATTTTGGAGGACGAAATTGGATTGTTTGGGAAGCCGATTTCAAACGTGAAATGATTGGGAAAATGCCCACCGAAATGTTCTTTCATTTCTTCAAATCCTTCTCCGATTCGGCCAGAGCAAACCTCAATATCAAAGCGGAAGGCAACAATGAGCATCACAAGATAGAATCGATTTTCAAGGCGTTCGCAAAATGTCTGAAGTTCGCTGTAAAACGAGATTCGGAAAAAATGATTTTACCATCTACAAAAGGAACGCTTTAATTGTTAATTATAATGATGAATTATTAATTATGAAAACAGTGATTATAGATTACAAGGCTGGAAATGTGCAAAGTCTGCTGTTTGCAATTGAAAGATTAGGATTTTCGGCGAAACTCACGAGTAATCCAGATGAAATTTCCAGTGCGGACAAAGTCATTTTTCCGGGTGTTGGCGAAGCGTCTTTTGCGATGAATTCTTTGCGGGAAACTCAGCTCGACTTGCTAATTCCGAAACTGAAACAACCACTTTTAGGAATTTGTCTCGGGATGCAATTGCTTTGCAAAGATTCGGAAGAAGGCGATACGAAAGCTTTGGGAATTTTCGACGTTTCAGTTACAAAATTTCCGGATTCGGTTTTGGCTCCGCAGATTGGCTGGAATCAGATTTACGATTTGAAATCGGATTTGTTCAAAGGAATTCAGGAGCAGACCTATACGTATCTTGTTCACAGTTACTATGTTGCGAAAAACAAAAACACGATTGCGACCACAGATTATTCCGAAGCTTACAGTACTGCTTTGCAGGAAGACAACTTTTTCGGCGTTCAGTTTCATCCTGAGAAAAGTGGAATTTTAGGAAGCAAAATATTAGATAACTTTTTAAAATTATGACTATTTCAACCACAAAAGATACAAAAGGAAAGATTGAAAAATAATGCTTTTCAAAAGAGAACAAAATTTCACGTATGCCTTTTTTGAACTTTTGAATGACTAAAAAAGTAAAAATCTTTGTGACTTTTGTGGTTAGAATTTTATAAAAAATCAAAATAGAAAATGAAAATCATCCCAGCAATAGACATCATCAACGGAGAGTGCGTTCGGCTTTCCAAAGGCGATTACAGTCAGAAAACGATTTATAGTTCCAATGTGTTGGACGTTGCCAAAAACTTTGAAGCCAACGGAATCGAGTTTCTGCATTTGGTAGATTTGGATGGTGCAAAACAAAATCAAATCATCAATTATAAAATCTTAGAACAGATTGCCAATGAAACCAATCTAATCATCGATTTCGGTGGTGGTTTAAAATCTGAAAAAGATATTAAAATCGCTTTTGAAAGTGGTGCAAAGCAAGTGACCTTGGGAAGTATTGCTGTCAAAAATCCTGAATTATTTTTAAAATCTTTAGAAAAATATGGTGCAGAAAAAATTATTTTGGGAGCAGATGCAAGGAAAGAAAAAATTGCAGTTTCTGGTTGGTTAGAAGAAAGCGAAACCAATATTTATGATTTCATCAAAGAAAAAATGGAATCTGGAATCCAATATGTTATCTCGACAGACATCGATAAAGACGGAATGTTGGAAGGTCCTTCTTTCGAATTGTATCAAAAAATAATTTCTCAAAACCCTGAAATCAAATTGATTGCTTCGGGTGGAATTACTTCTACTAATGATTTAGTTCAATTAAAATCATTAGGTTGCGAAGGCGCAATCATCGGGAAAGCTTTGTATGAAAACAGAATTACGTTCAACGATTTAAAACCATTTCTCTAATGTTAGCAAAAAGAATCATTCCGTGTCTTGACATCAAGAACGGAGAAACAGTAAAAGGCGTTAATTTTTTGGATTTGAAAGAAGTCGGAAATCCTGTGGAAATGGCCATCAAATATTCTCATCAAGGCGCAGATGAATTGGTTTTTTTGGATATTTCTGCAACCGAAGAACGTCGAAAAACGTTGATTCCGTTGGTGAGAGATATTGCGAAACACATCAATATTCCGTTTACGGTTGGAGGCGGAATCAATGCTTTGGAAAATGTGGAAGAACTTTTGAAAAATGGTGCGGACAAAATTACAATCAATTCGGCAGCGTTGTCCAATCCAAATTTGATTACCGAAGTTGCCAAACGCTTTGGTTCACAATGTATGGTTTTGGCAATCGACACCAAATTTGTAGAAAATCAACACAAAGTTTTCAGCAACGGCGGGAAAATAGGGACTGATAAAGAATTGTTTTCTTGGGCAAAAGAAGTGGAAAATCTTGGCGCCGGCGAAATCCTCTTAACCTCTATGAATACAGACGGAACAAAATCCGGATTCGCTATCGACATTACCCAACAGCTTTCGGAATTGGTGAATATTCCTGTAATTGCTTCGGGTGGTGCTGGAACGATGCAACATTTTGAAGACATTTTCACAGAAACCAAAGCAACTGGAGCTCTAGCGGCGAGTATTTTTCATTTCAATGAAATCGGAATTCCGGAACTTAAAAATTATTTAAAATCTAAAAATCTACCCATACGATGACTATAAAATTTGACAACAATACAGGCTTGGTTCCCGTCATCATTCAGGATTATCTCAATCTGAAAGTTCTGATGCTCGGTTATATGAATCAGGAAGCTCTCGACAAAACTCTGCTGGAAAAGAAAGTCACATTTTTCTCCCGTTCCAAAAACAGACTTTGGACAAAAGGTGAAACTTCTGGAAACTTTCTTGAATTAGTTGATTGGAAAATCGATTGTGACCAAGATACGATTTTGATTAAAGCAAAACCTTTCGGACCAACTTGTCACAACGGAACAACGACTTGCTTTGCAGAAGAAACCGACAAGGGGTTTCTGTACGAACTGCAGCAAACTATTTCTAAAAAAATAGATAATGACGATTCGAAATCGTACACCAATGAACTTTACAAAAGAGGCATCAACAAAGTGGCTCAAAAAGTGGGTGAAGAAGCTGTAGAACTCGTCATAGAAGCCAAAGACAACAACGATGAACTTTTCCTTAATGAAGCTTCGGATTTACTTTATCACTATTTGATTTTGCTGAAGGCTAAAGGTTTTACGATTGAAGATGTTGAGAAAGTTTTAAAATCCAGAAGTAAATAAAAAAATCCAGCCGTTGCTGGATTTTCTTTAGGTTGAATTTTCTGATTTGAATTAATTCTCATCAATAAATTTCAATATTTTTTCTGCTGTTTCGGTTTGTCCTTTTTCGCTGGCGAGATAATTTCTTTCGTTTGGATTATTCATAAAACCTAATTCCAATAGGATTGTTGGCGTTTTAGATTCTCTCAGAATGTGCAGATTTCCAGTTCTGATTTTAGAATTTTGAAACTTTTCGGAAAACTTGGTTGCCAACTTTTTTGAAACTTCATTGTCTTGAGGAAAAACTTCCACTCCTTTACTATCTGTGGTTTCTCTTGGCGAATTGTTGATGTGCAGAGAAATTGCATAATCGGGCTTCAATTCATTGATTTTTCCCGTTCTGTCGGTCAATTTTGGGAAGCTGTCATCGTCTCTTGTCAATACAATTTCGAGATTTTGATTTTGATTTAAGGCTTTTATTTTCTTGGCAATGTTGAGGACAACTACTTTTTTTCTCTTGAAATGTTGAAAGACAGCAAAACTCCAAGCGCAACTACGCTGATAATTCTCAATAGATTCCTCATAATTAATTGTTTTGATTGTTATTAATAAAACAAATAACGAAAAATTTAACCAAAATTTGAGTTAAAGCTTTTATAAAAAATGTTAAGACTTAAGGCGCCAATCTGGAGATTTTCCAATCAAAATCTTTTGTCAACGAGTAAATAATCCTATCGTGAAGACGGTTTGGACGACCTTGCCAAAATTCTATTTCGTAAGGTTTTGCGATGTAGCCACCCCAGTTTTCGGGTCTTGGAACTTCTTTGTTTTCAAATTCTTTTTCGAGGTCTTTCAATTTATTTTCTAGGAAATTTCGGTTGGGAATTTCCTGACTTTGAGGTGAAACTGCAGCGCCTAACTGGCTTCCTTTTGGTCTCGAATGAAAATAGCCGTCGCTAAGATTTTCTGCAATTCGCTCAATATTGGCTTTGATGATGATTTGTCTTTCCAGACTTGGCCAGAAAAAGCTGAGACAAGCCTTTTGTGTTCTCTCAAGCGATTTTCCTTTTCGGCTGTCGTAATTGGTGTAAAAAACAAAGCCTTCCCAATTGTACGATTTTAGCAAAACCATTCTAGTTCTGGGGCATCCGTCTTCTTCGACGGTGGAAATTGCCATTGCATTAGCTTCGGAAACTTGTGGATTTTCTTCGGCATCCAGAAACCAGTTGCGGAATTGTTCGATGGGGTTTTCTTTGATCGCGGTTTCGATGAGTTGGGATTTATCGTAAACTTTTCTTTTATCGTGGAGGTTTTCGTTGTTCATTTTATGATTGAGATATTTTAATATTGAATCTTTTAAACGCAAAGTTCGCAAAGATTTTTGATTTTAGGAGCCGCAAAGACGCTTCGCTCATCAATGAAAAACTAAATTAAATGTTGACGTTGGATTCTTTGACAAATTTTTCTTTTTTGCGAAGCGCGCCCCGACTTGAACGGAGCTCATTTTTTGTGGATGGAAAAGCGATGGCAAAATAGAGGGAGTGGAAGGCGGAAATAGGCGCCCAAAATATTCAATCCAACATAATTTTAACTTAATTTTCGCTCTAATTACTTTTTCAAAAAAATATTTTTTTATAGATTTGATAGATGAATTACTCGTACAAAGGTAAAATTTTAATCTCAACGCCTGATATTTCCGGCGATATATTTTCGCGTTCTGTGGTGCTGATTATTGAGCATAACGAGAATGGTGCTTTTGGGCTGATTTTGAACAAAAAGAACAAAAATATGAGTTCCCGTCTGCTGAATATTTTCGGATTTCCAGTGGATTTGTATGAAGGCGGACCGGTGGAAAATGATAAGGCTTATTTTATCTTGAAAGGTCAAAAAATTACAGCGCAATTTTCGAAAATCAATGATGACTTCTACATTACGGAAGATATTGATTCTGTAGTTTCGTCAATTGTTGATGGTTCTACAAATATTGAAGATATCAAAGTTTTTTCGGGATACTCTGGTTGGTCTCCATTGCAATTGGAAGGCGAAATCCAACGTAAGATGTGGACGATTGTAGATGTTTACAATTTGGATTATACACTTCCGAATGACCAGAATCTATGGAAAAATATTATGCAAAATCTGGGTGGCGAATTTTTGCTTTGGGCTAATGCGCCGGAGGATGTGAGTCTGAATTAAAAAACAGGCTGTTGAGCCTGTTTCGTTTATAAACTATTGAAGTAAGTAATAATTTTTTTAAGATCTTCTTCTTTGGAAAAATTAAGTTTGTTGTCTTTTATAAACTTATCAAATTCGGTTTTATTTAGAGAAAAATCATTTATGAATTCCTTCTGATTTTTTGGCAGTTTAGAAAAAGTATTATCTTTTTTAATCAAGTACACATCTTTTTCTTTTGCATAATAATCATTGGCGTCTTTGCTATATGCATTGGGACTTTTTTCTCCTTTTAAAAGTTCAACTTTCTCTTTTTTAAACAATGAATATTTTGGATTATCAACCAATAGCACTAAATATCCAAATCTGTTTTTGTTATCGTATGAATAATTAAGGCATTGATAAGTTTTTTTGAGCGCAGGAAAATCGATTTTCAAACCTTCTTCTTTATTGGTAAAATAAATGTCTTCGCCTTCTTTGAATTCCATTTCATCATCGTAGGCATTATATCTCAGGTTTTGTACATTTTTGCTATAACCTTCTATGATTACTTTAGTAAAATCATTGCCATTGATATATGGCGTTCCATCTATTATTTTTTCTTTTGTAGAAGGCCTGTTACCTCTCATAAAAAAGTTACCCGTTGAAAAAGATATATTTTCATTTCCAGCCTGAGCAAATATTGTATCTGCTATTAATAAAAAAACTATTAAAATAAATTTATTCATTGTTTTAGTTTTTAAAATTTTAAAATTAGAAAGCCACTAATAGTGGCTTTCTTGTTGAAAAAATTTGATGTGATATATTAATTACTATTATCATATCCTGGGTTAGGTAGAACAGGAGTTCCTGCAATATCGGTCTCTGTTCTTGGTATTGGGAATGCATTTAAGTTTTGATCAGCAGGTGCTGCAGCTGGTCTCGGAATTGCATCTCCCCATCTTCTAAGATCCCATTGACGAAGACCTTCACCAAGAAGTTCTTTCATTCTTTCTGCCTTAAGTAATGCCATATCTACTGTTGTTGCTTCAGTTAAACCTCTATTAGTAATAATCTGGTTATAATATGTAAGAGCTTTCGCTGGATCACCTCCATTTAATTCGGCTTCAACGCCATTTAACAGAATTTCTTCATAACGTAAAATTTTAATATTATCAGCTCCTACAGTATTAGTATATTTACCTGTACCGTTATTATTTGAAAGATACCTGACTGCATTTGCTCCTGTACCAGCGACTGTGATTAAGTTTCTTCTAATATCATTTGTAGCATATGAGTTGTATGCTGCGGCCGAAACAACAATATTGCCATAACCCAAAGAGTTCAATCTTTGTCTATAAGACCCTGTAGAGAGCGAAGAATTAATTCCCACTGCCAATTCAAAAACGGAGTTAGGAGCTGCTCCATTCATTAAAAACTGGAAAGAAGTCTGATGTAATCCAGCTGCAATAACACTATACTTCCCTATCAAATCATTAGTTAAAGATCTTACTTTTGCATAATCACCTTTATAAAGATAAAACCTTGACATCATACCTTTAAGGGCATTAATGGTTAGATCTGATTTAGTATTTGAATACATTGTACCTGCAGTCATTAATTGAAGAGCTTTTGTAAAATCTGCATCAATTTGCGCTTCTGTTTGTGCAATGGTAGCCCTTGGCATCAAAGCTTTTGGATCATATTTCAATGGTAATACAATTCCCAATGTACCATTTGGGATATATTTTTGTCCATAAAGTCTGAAAGCATCAAAGAAAGCAATTGCTCTCAATCCGTAAGCTTGACCTTGCGCAAATGTTGCTGTAGCTTTATCAGCTGATGTTCCTTCAATTCCATTAAGGTCAGAATTGATAACAATATTAGACTTACCAACTACTTCATAGATTCTGTTATATGTATCCCTTGCGTAAAGATCATTTGACACCTGCGTATAATTATAAACGTTTGTATAATATCCACCTTGCAATGTGCTATACATCTCGTCTGATCTAATTTCTGCATAAGCTAAAAAATCAGCTCCATAGTATTGCGTATTGCGCATAGAAACATATGCTCCTCTTACAAAGGATTGCATTTCTTGAGTTGTTTTTAGAGGAGCTTGTTCTACTTCCTGGTAAAACTCTCTTTCTACAAAATCATCAGAACAAGATATAGTTAAAGATCCAATAAGAACCGCAAGAATCCCTGTTTTTATTATATTATTCATCTTATTTAATTTATTCATTTAAAAACTTAGATTAACACCAAATAGGTAAGACTTTAGGATTGGTAGTGCGAGATTTGTGTAACCAGACACGTTAACCTCAGGATCAAATTTAAGTCTATCATCAAACCTATGAGTCCAAGCATTATTCGCCATTACATATATTTGTACGGAGTTAAGACCACTTCCATTAAGAATATCGCCAGTAAAAGTATATCCAAATCTTGCATTACTTAATCTTATAAAGTCTGAATCATACAAGAACCTTGTTGAAGCTGCATTTGATCTTTTATTACCACCAGATAATGGTTTAGGATTGTTGGCACTTGTATTAGTAGGAGTCCAATAATCACCCATAACATCACCGTAACCTGGATAAGTAGCTGTATATTGACCATCGCTCCAAGTATATGAAGCCCAGTCGTCATAAATTTTTCCACCAAATCCATAAGTGAATTGAAGATCCAAACCAAAACCTTTATAAGACAAACTTGTATTGGCTCCT
This sequence comes from Epilithonimonas zeae, assembly GCF_900141765.1. NCBI lineage: Bacteria > Pseudomonadati > Bacteroidota > Flavobacteriia > Flavobacteriales > Weeksellaceae > Epilithonimonas > Epilithonimonas zeae. The sequence goes on from NZ_FSRK01000003.1 coordinate 266,468, forward strand.
CCAAAAAGTGTGCTCAAGAACGATCCTTGTGTTGCTTGTTGAGCTTTATTGTAATCGTTTGTTGTCTCACCACCAACACCATTGACATACCATAATGGATCTCCGTTTGCAGCATCTACACCAGCCCATTTTCTAAGATAAAACGTACGAACGCCCTCTCCTTCTCTCAAAGTAGTTGTTCCCGTATTTACAGTTCCTCCGTATAATTCGGTTATCTCATTATGCAGTGTTGACAAGTTACCGCCAATACTCCAATTAAAATCTCCTTTGAAAATATCAGCATTAATGGAGAATTCAAATCCTCTATTAACTAACGTACCAATATTATCAACCATAACTCCGTAAGTATACACTCCTGTCGTTTCATTATAAATTACACCACCTTGAGAAGGAGAAAGTGGTACATTATAAATCAAATCATTGGTTTTCTTACTATAATATTCTGCGCTTATCTTAATTCTATCATTGAATAATCCTAAATCAAAACCGATGTTTAAAGGATTTACAGTTTCCCAAGATAAGTTTGGATTATCGATGTTATAGTACTGCGCACCAGCAAAATCATTATAATTCAAATTATAAGCAAACAATGCGTATGGATTAGCTGTAATCTGGTTACCCAGTTTTCCATAAGATCCTCTAAATTTCAACATTGATATCGCATCAATTTCTTTTAAGAAATTAATTCTTGCCAAATCAACACCTACACCTACAGACCAAAAATCACCAGCTTTTTTACCTGGCATAAACTGTGATAACACATCTCTTCTGTATGATCCATCAATCAACACCAATTTATCATAATCATAATGTGCTGTGACTGCATAACCATATCTAGAATTAATAAATTGTCTACCTGCGTATCCATAAGGTACAACAAAGTTAGAAAGTGTTTCTAAAGAAGGATTCCCTACTGTAATACCTGTTGCCGATAAGAATTTCCTATCAGATTTGTATGCTTCTTGAATGAAGGATGCTCCGATATTATGTCGGTCAATTTTTTTAGAATAATCTAAGATATTCTGAACATTAAAGTTAAAAAACCTATTAACAGATGTTCTCTGATATCCTCCATACCCAAACCCATCTCCATGGATTGGATTCCAATATCTATCTTCTTCAACACTTATATATTCCGGAGAGAATACAAATCTATAAGTTAGGTTATTTAAAATTTTGTATTCTGCATTCAAGTTGGCAAAAGCTCTTAATGCTCCTGCTTGTTCATAATTTTTTTCTAGTAAATATCCTGGATTAAATTGATTATTACTCAATCTTGCAGTAGCAGGGTTCCAATACCAAGATCCATCAGGATTTCTTGCCTGATCAGTCGGTCTATTAAAATACTGGGCTAAAATTGGATTTGCAAAACCGCCACCTTCTGGCAATGTTCTAGTTTTTCCATGTGAAATCTGAAAATCTGAACTAATTTTTAGTTTTTCAGTAGCCTGATAAGATAATTTAGTTGTATATGATAGCCTTTTAAAGAATGAGTTTCTAATAATACTATTCTGATCAAACATATTGGCAGACGCATAATAAGTAAATTTATCATTACCTCCTGACATGCTGAGATCTGCATTTTGCTGATAACCATCTTTCCTTACAACATCTTGCCAATCTGTGCTGTAAGGAGATTTCATAATATTTGCAAAAGTAGCATTTCCTATTGTTCCATTTGCATTCGCAATATCTTCTATGCTGTGATTTGTATTAAGCGTATTATTTAGAAGATCTCTTAAATATTCTTTATATTCTTGACCGGTAAAAGCTCTATGATTACTTACTGCTTGTTGATTGAATCCAGTATTGTAAGACAAATTAAATCTTGGTTTACCTCTTTTACCAGACTTAGTAGTAATGACGATAACTCCAGCTCCAGCATCTGCACCATACACTGCCGTTGAAACAGCATCTTTAAGTACAGTTACGCTTTCAATATCATCTGGGTTCATATTTGCTAAGATGTTAGCGGTAGTGTTAGCGGTAGTTAAATCACCACTTGCAACTCTTACTCCATCAACAATATAAATAGGTGAGGTAACCCCATTAATAGAAGATACACCACGAACTCTAACATTAGCAAAACCTCCTGGCTGACCAGATGCTGCTCCAACCTGGACACCTGAAACTCTTCCTTGAAGCATTTTATCAACAGAAGCAACAGGGATGTCTTCTATTGACTTTCCTGTCATCGTACTTATTGATCCTGTAACTTCTTGAACGGTTTTTTTCTGACCGAATCCAACGATAACAACTTCGTCTATGTTAGCTGTGTTAACAGTATCAGTTTTCTGAGCTAATAAAGCTTGTCCTGTAAAAAACAAAACTCCTGCACTCAGAATTTTAAGTTTAACATTCATAAAATTTCTTATTTAAAATTAACAACTATTGGCAAAAATGTTAATTTTATTTTAAGAAAATTCATTTCTAATTACATTTTAATAAGATTTTAATCTCAATTTAATGTAGATTAAATTATATGTTAAAATTAGATAGGGATTTGTTCTTCAAAAACGATTGTTCCGTTTTCTGTGTAATAGGTGCAGGTTTTGGCATCGATATCGACAATCCATTTGTAAATTCCGCTGTCGGCACAATCTTTACAAAACTGGAAAAAGTCTGTTGCGCCTTGCTGATGATTTCGTAGATCAGATAAGAATTTCTCCGGATTTGGGATTCCATAGATTAACAATGGTGCGTATTGTTGTGGCGCAGAAACTTTGTAACCATCGCTTCCTAAATAATTAGTAGAACCATCTTCCACGAAGGTTTCTAAGCTTTTAACGCCCAATTCTCTAATTATTTTTGCAAATTGTGGGAATCCTTTTCCACTCTCCACTTTGGAATGCGCTTCTTGAATTTGTTGTAGTGTGAACATCATTGTAAGTTTTTCTGTGTTTTTATTTTCTTAGTTAGTTCTCTAACTTCTTTGATCAATAGATGAAAAGCTGGTTGAGACATACTCACGTGGTCGAATCCATCTTCCTCAAATAATTTTACGGAAGGATGTTTTACGAGATTCAACATTCTTGCAAAATACGCGTTTTCTTCATATCGTCCGAACAATTCTAATTCTCTGTCGCCTGTAATCAAAACAATGGGCGGCGCATCTTTTCGTACGTGGAATAGTGGTGCATATTGATCAATTGTCGGTTGTAATTCAGGGATTTCTTGTTCTTTTCTGATTTGAAAATGTGTGATAGCTTGTCCGCTGAACGGAATCAGTCCTGCAATCTGGTCTGCATCAATTTTATATTTCTGAAGATATTTTTTGTCCAGCGTGATCATCATTGCCAGATAACCACCCGCCGAATGTCCAGACTCGAAAATCAGATTTTTATTTCCTCCGTATTTTTCGATATTTTCGAAAACCCAGGCCGTTGCTGCAGCGGCATCTTCTATATAAGCTGGCGCTTTTACTTTGGGAGCCAAACGATATTCTACACTTACAACAGCGATATTCTCGTTCAGTAATTCTTTTGGCAACTCATTATTTCCACCAGTTAATCCGCCACCGTGGAACCAAATAACAGTCGGGAAATTCTTGGCATTGGTTGGATAATAGAAATTCAGTTTGCATTGAGAATTGATGTAAAAATCACTTTTTATAATATTCTCAGGATAATAAGAGATATTGTTTTCTGTTTCATATTCTGTTTGAGCAAAACTGAGTGCAAAAACTAAAATTAAAATAAGGCTGATTGGTTTTCTGAACATAATTACTTTTTATAAAAATTTGACTTCGACATTTCCGGATTGATGATAGAAAAATCCATCGCTGTCGTATTCGATATTCGTGAGACCTTCTAAAACGTCGTAGACCATTTTCTGTAAAACACCGTCGCCGATTCCGTGGATAATCAACAGATTTTTGATATGATTTTTTCTACAGAAATCAATGGTTTCCAAAAGCTTTTCTTTCTGAATCATTAATCTTTCAAAAGCTTCATAATCCGAAGGATTTTTGACTAATAATTCAAAATGTAAGTCGAGTTTCAGAGGTGTTTTGTTATGCTTTTTCGAGGTAATTTTTGGAGTTTCTTTTTTCCTGATAATTGGAGAGTTTTCGTACAAATCTGAATCAATGATTGTTAATTTATCTTTCGGGAAATTATAAGTAAAGCCGTGTTCATCTTCAATTTTTACCTGATTGGCAATAATCTTCAGAACCTTACCTCTAAGATTTTCATCAATGACAGAAACTAAATCTCCAATTTTCATTTCAAAATTATTTAGCGCCTAATTCTATGATTTCCAAATCTTTGATTTCATCTTTATTGATTGTAAAACGCATCATCGTTCTCACTTTGTGCCAGCCCGTTTTTCCGCAAGCACCCGGATTAAGATGAAGAAGATTATTCTTTTTATCAAACATTGCTTTCAGAATATGAGAATGTCCGGAAATGAATAATTTCGGTTTTTTTTCAGCAATTTCTTTCTTGGCTAAAGGCGAATATCGTTCCGGATAACCACCTATATGAATCATCAAAACATCAACATCTTCACATTTGAAACTCAAAACTTCTGGAAAAATCGTTCTGATTTTAGCTTCATCAATATTACCATATACGCCACGAATTGGTTTTATTTTTTCGAGTTCCTCAATCACATTCATATTACCAAAATCTCCGCAATGCCAAACTTCATCAGCATCTTTAGCATAATCGAGAATCCTGTCATCGATGTAAGAATGCGTGTCTGATAAAAGAAGAATACGTTTCATTTTGAAATTGAAATTAAAAGTTAAAGCTGAAAAGAAATTCCATATTTTGAAAAATACCAAATTGCTCCTGCAAGCGATATTCCCAATAATAGTAAAATTATGAGAATCCAAAACGCAAAAGTCCTGATTCCCTTTTTATATAGAATCACGAATGTGAGTTGCAAACCAATGAAAAGAATCAGCAATACAATAATGTTGACCAAAATTTGTGTTTGCGACAACCCTTGACTGAAAAGAAAAACTGAAACCAACACAAATATAATGACCATCAGTTTTATAAATTCGGCAGGATTGGAAAGTTTATTTGTTTTGATAGGTTTCATTTTTCAGGATTTTTCGAATCACGAAATTACGAATTACTATTTGTTTAGCGCAAAGGCACAAAAAAAACTAAAATCGATATGTTTATAAGTCGCAAAAGCAAATTTTGCGACTTAAAGAATTTATTTTTATTCTTAAACATTTGCGTCTTTGCGATTAAAATATAAGTTGCTTTAATAATTGAAAAAAAAAGAAGAAATTTGCCCTTGAGATGAGGTATTTTATAGAGTTTTCTTACAACGGTTCGGCATATTTTGGTTATCAGATTCAGCCTAAACAGATTTCTGTTCAGGAAGAATTGGAAAAAGCTTTGTCCACGATTCTTCGTGAACCCATCAAAACAACCGGAGCAGGAAGAACAGACACGGGCGTTCACGCTAAGAAAATGTTTGCGCATTTTGAAACTGAACAAAACCTTGATGAAAACTTAGTTCATAAACTCAATTCTTTTTTGTCAGAAAATATCGCTATTAAACAAATTTTTGAGGTTGCTGATGATATGCACGCGAGATTCAGTGCAACTTATAGAACTTATGAATATTATATTTCGCTGGAAAAAGACCCTTTTTCCAAAGATGCTTCCTGGCAATATTGGCGTCAAAAACCGTTGAATCTCGACCTGATGAATGAAGCCTGCAAAATCCTTTTCGAATATGATGATTTTACAAGTTTTGCCAAACTCCACACCGATAACAAAACCAATATCTGTAAAATCTATAAAGCCGAATGGGAGCAAAATGGAACCCAATTGAAATTCACAATTTCTGCAGACCGATTCCTGAGAAATATGGTAAGAGCGATTGTCGGAACAATGGTTGAAGTCGGAACTGGAAAAATTGTTCCAGGCGATTTGAGAAAAATAATCGAGGACAAATTCCGGAATTCTGCTGGAGTTTCCGCGCCTGCACAAGGACTTTTTCTGGTAGATGTTGGCTATGATTTTTAGTGTTTGAGAATCAAAGAGTTTTAGAGTTTTTTTATTGAGAAGTGATATTATTTTCATATTTTTAACTAATTGACTTTAAAACAACTAACTCTTTAAAATCTTAAACTAATGACCGAAATAGACAAACTCGCATTTGCATTGAATCAATTTGCCGGACTTTCCGAAGATGATTTCAAATTATCTTCCGATTTTTGGTTTGTGAAGGATTACAAAAAAGGTGAATTCTATAATCTTCGAGGAACGGTTTGTACTTATTTCGGATTTATTGTTGACGGCGTTTTCCGTTCTTATACGATTGACGAAAAAGCGGGCGAAGAAAAGAACGTTTTTCTCTATTCTGCGAACGGATTTGTGGTTTCTTTCAAGAGTTTTATCAATCAGATTCCCTGTGATTATTTTACGCAGGCGATGACAGACGCTTCGATTATTTATATTCGTTATACGGATTTGCTTTCGTTGTATCAAAAGTCGCATCAATGGGAAAAATTTGGACGATTGTTAGCTCAGGAAGCTTTCAATGTGACAATGACAAGAATCGAAGGTTTTCTTTTGAAATCTCCCGAAGAACGTTATCTCGACCTCATTAAGCAACATCCGGATATTTTTAACAATGTTCCGCTTTATCATATTTCGTCTTATTTGGGAATTCAAGGACCGTCTCTTAGCCGGATTAGGAAAAGGCTTTCGGGGAAATAATTTAATTTTTAGGGCAGCTTTATCCGCCTTCCGCTCCCGCTTTTTTCTTTTTTGAGAAAAAAAGAAAAAGAGCTCCGTTCAAGTCGGGCTGCAGAGTTCAATACAAATCAAAAGTCAGCATAAAAACCCAAGTTTGTTATTCAATAGGAAACCTAATGAAGTGGTTCGACGAAGTCAGTCTCAATGGTTTAGATTCCTACGGAATGACAAATACTATGTTTCAATTTCTGAAAATACAATTCATAAATATTTATTTTTCAAAATGATGCGATTTTAACTTGGGTTAAAGTTTTCCTCATTCAATCTTCTGAACTTTGTCTCATAATTTAAACATCAAAATATTATGCAAACAAAAACTATCGTATTGATTCACGGATTATTCGTCAACAATACAAGCTGGAAAGAATGGAAAACTTATTTCGAAAACCAAGGTTACACCGTTCACACACCTTCCAATCCTGGACACGCAGGAAATCCTGTCGAATTGAAAAGAAACATTCCTTCTGAACTAAGAACTGTAAGCTTCGAACAAACTTTGAATAACCTTGTAAGATTCATTGACACGCTTCCAGAAAAACCGATCGTTGTAGGACATTCTTTCGGTGGATTATTGGTTCAAAAACTAATTGAATTAAACAAAGCTGTTGCCGGAGTGAGCATAGACGGCGCTCCTCCAAAAAATGTAATGGCGCCTTTGTCAACGATAAAAATTGTTTGGCCGGTTTTCAATTTCTTTAAAGGAAACAACCCATATCTTGGAACAAAAGATTGGTATCATCGTGCGTTTTTCAATAACTATTCCCGAGAAGAAAGCGATAAATTGTACGAAACAGTCGCTGCTCCGGAAAGCAGAAGATTAGCGAGAGACCCGCTTTTGAAATCGATTGGTAATGTTGATTTTAAGAAAGCCCACAATCCGCTATTGTTCATCGGAGGTGCTAATGACGCTATTTTTCCGGCTGACTTTACTGCAAAAATTGCCAATTCTTACAAAGACAAAAACAGTATTCTAGATTTGAAAATCTTTGAAGGGAGAAGTCATTTTATCTGTGGTGAAAAAGGCTGGGAAGAAGTTGCCGAATATGTTTTGAATTGGATTAAGAAACAATAAATCTTATTCATTTTGTCTATTAATAAATTTAGTTAATGGTCGGCGTTTCAATTTTTAAAGTCTTATTTTTGCAAAGATTTTTTCGATACTGAAAAAAATCTCCGGAATTCTAAGAATAAAAATGAAGCAACAAAATACTTGGGACATTGTCAAGCGATTATTTTTAATCGGAATGAAATTTAGGTCGTGGTTTATTTTCACACTGATCATTTCAATTTTTCTCGCCATTGTTTCCACTTACAGACCGATTCTTACCAAAAATGTAGTCGATATAGACATTGTTCAGCTGAAAGATAAAGCAAAGCTGATGAAGCACATCTATCTGCTGATTGGATTGGTAATTGCGGAGACGATTCTTAACTTTTTCTTGGTTTATTTCTCGAATTTCATTTCACAGAATGTGATTAGAGACATCAGAGAAAGACTTTATCACAAACTCATCTATTTCCGAACTGCATTTTTTGACAAAACCCCAATTGGGAGTTTGGTAACGAGAGCTGTTGGTGACGTAGAAACAATTGCGACAGTTTATACAGATGGATTTTTGATGGTTTTCGGGGATATCCTGAGAATTGTGATGGTTCTATTTGCGATGTTTCAGGTGGATACACATCTGAGTATGATTTCGTTAGCGATTCTTCCGCTGATGGTCATCATTACAAGAGCTTTCCAAAAAAGACTGAAGGTTGCATTTGGTTCGGAAAGAAGCTGGACATCAACACAAAACAGTTTTGTTCAGGAGCGTTTGGCGGGAATGTCATTGATTCAGGTTTTTAATAGAGAAGAAGCAGAATTTTCAAAATTCGATAAAATCAATATCGAGCTGAAAAAAGCATTGCTAAGAACAGTTTTTATCTTCTCATTGTTCTTTCCGGTTGTTGAATTGATTTCGTCACTTTTTATTGGATTTATTCTATTTTATGGAGGTTTCATTAAATCTACGCCGGGCGTTATTATTGCTTTTATTCAGTTCATCAATATGCTGATTCGTCCGCTGAGACAGATTGCGGATAGATTCAATAATATTCAGAGAGGAATTGTTGGTGCGGAAAGAGTTCTTGGTGTAATGGACGAAGACCAAGCGATGCCGAATAACGGAACAATTGCCAAAGACCATTTTGACGGAAAAATTGAGTTTGAGAATGTTCATTTTGCTTACGATGATAAACAGGAAGTTTTGAAAGGCATTGATTTCAAAGTGAATCCTGGTGAAACTGTTGCCATTGTTGGTGCAACCGGAGCAGGAAAATCAACGATTATCAGCCTAATTACAAGATTATATGATATCAATTCCGGAAAAATAATGTTAGATGATGTGGATATCAGAGATTATGAGCTGTATAATTTGAGAAGTCATATTGGTGTTGTTCTTCAGGACGTTTTCCTTTTCCACGGCAGTATTTTTGAAAACCTGACTTTGGGCGATGAAGATATCACACTCGAAAATATCAAAAAAGCGGCGAGAGAAATTGAGGTTGATGAGTTTATAGAAAGATTACCAAACGGTTATGATTATGTGGTGAGCGAAAGAGGTTCTTCTATTTCTCTTGGACAAAGACAATTATTATCATTTTTGAGAGCTTATCTTTCTGACCCGAAAATCCTGATTCTTGACGAAGCGACTTCATCTATCGACCACGAAAGTGAGAAATTAATACAAAGAGCGACTGAAAAAATCACGAAAAACAGGACTTCAATCATCATTGCACACAGACTTTCTACAATAGAAAAAGCAGACAAAATCATCGTAATGGACCACGGACTGATTGTGGAAGAAGGAACGCATCAGGAACTTCTGGCTAAGAATGGCTATTATTCTGTTCTTTATAAGGCTCAGGTTGTGAGTGAGGATGGAGAGAAGACGATTTAACAGAACATTTTTATTATGAGTTTACAACAGAATTCGAATGATAACTTAATTTCGGCAAAAGGATTATTTTTTTGTAAATGTTGCGGATATAATACTTTGTCTGAATTTCCGAATGGAACTTTTGAAATCTGTGAAATTTGTTTTTGGGAAGACGATATTATTCAATCTCATAATCCGAATTATGAAGGAGGCCCAAATCGAGTTTCATTGAATCAAGCAAAAGAAAATTTTGAGAAATTTGGTGCTTGTGAAGAAAGTATGATTAAGAATGTTAGGCAACCAAATATTGATGATGTAAGAATTTTATGATTTTCCTTAATCCTTAATAACTTTATACCTGAAACTTATTAATCCTGAAGTCAATATCAGACAAACAATAATGATAATTTTGAGGCTTTTAATCCATAAACAAAGGTCTCTCCCTGTAATGACAGAAATGCAGTCTTTTGGATTTTCGGTTTCGTACTTCAAACTGACTTGAGTATTGATAACGCCGAAAACGGATACCAAAATAACCAAAATCAGAACACTGATGATGGTATTATACACCGTCCTTCTCATAGTTTATTTGGTTAGTTTTTAGTTTACAAGTTTTAGTTTTAAAGCATTTTTAAAGTTTTAAAATTTCCCACGCCTTTTCGACTTCATTATTTTTTAAAAACTTTTGTGCAGATAAATGTACATCTTTTTCTGAAGAAAATTGACCTTGCAGTAAAATTTCTACATTTGCCAACATCCCAAGGTCATTGCCTGTAAAAACATCACTTTGTTTGATTTCGTCAGGAAGTTGGTCGTAACCGATTCCTTTCGTGACCAAAGGTTTAGGAACTTCGAAGATGTTATTTTCGTTATTTCTGGAATAGAAATTACTTCCCAGCCTCGCTACCAAATCCAATTGTTTCTGGTCAAGATTTCCGGCTTTATCCAGATATTTTTCATTGATATGAATTTTCACAATTTCTGCAATCACCAAATTTCCCGAACCACCAAGATCTCCAAGTGATTTGATTTCTAAAACTTTACATTCGAAATTAACTGGTGATTCTGCGATCAAAGGTGGTTTTACCAAATCTGCTGGCTTCATCGTCAATCCTGATTTGAGGAATTCGTTTATGCCATCTTCATATTCTGTACTAGCCAAAGAAACCTGTTGAACCATATCGAAATTCACATTTCCAATAACCAATTCCGGAACTTCTTTCAGATTTTCCAACGTATGCTTTGTCGTATTATCACGAACTCTTCTGGAAGGCGAAATAATCACAATCGGCGGAACTGTGCTGAACATATTGAAAAAACTAAAAGGCGAAAGATTGATTTCTCCTTTTTCGTTGATTGTACTTGCCAGAGCAATTGGACGTGGCGCAATTGCAGTTTGCATAACTTGTTGTAACTGAACAGCGGAAATATCGGAAGGAATGATGGTTTTCATTAAGTATTATTTTTCAAATTTTTTAATTGACACAATTTCTCTTTGCTTATCAATACTCAACTCAAAAATTTGTTTTGAATTTGCCTTTAATTCATTCATCAGGAAACGTTTATCAGATTCATCCGTCGAATTTATTTCTTTGAATTTTGTAGATGTATAATGTAATTTGTTCGCCAATTTTAAGCTGTAAGTTTTATTCGAAATACACTTAACATCCACTAAATTTTCACAAGATTCATTTCCTGTTGAATCTGTTACAGAAGCAATCGCAATTTCAATCTCAGCACAATTGTAATTTATAAATCCTTGATTATCTCTAATTTCAAAAACTGGATTGGTAATGTTAATTATTGAATCCGACGTGTCTTTTGCTACACAAATACAATCACTAATTCCTTCGTGAGCTTTTTTACAACCGAATAAAAAGATGACAACAAATAAACAAATAGAAACTTTCATTAAATTTAAATTGCCGGCAATATTTTCCCAGAAACTTCCCCAAAACCAACTCGAATTCCGTCTTTTTCCGACCAAGCTTTCATAATAACAGTATCGCCGTCTTCTATGAATTTTCTTTCGATTCCGTTTTTGAGTTGCAAAGGCTTTGTTCCTCTCCAAGTCAATTCTAACATAGAACCGTAAGATTTTTCATTTTCTCCGGAAATAGTTCCACTGGCATAAACATCGCCAACTTCAACATTACAGCCATTCACCGTGTGATGCGCCAATTGCTGGAACATATTCCAATACATAAACTTGTAATTGCTCTGAGAAATAAGATTTTCCTCAGAATTTTCCGGCTTCAAATAAACTTCAAGATTGATATCGTAATTTTTATCACCCTCGAATTTTAAATAATCTAAAACTTCCGGTTCTTGTTTCGGAGATTCGGTTTTGAATGGTTGTAAAGCTTCTAAAGTCACAATCCAGGGTGAAATAGACGAACCAAAATTCTTTCCTAAAAATGGTCCCAACGGAACATATTCCCAACTTTGGATATCTCTCGCAGACCAATCATTAAAAATCATCATTCCGAAAATTGCATCTTCTGCTTCCGAAATAGAAATCCTTTCTCCCAAATCTGTATTTTTATTGACAACAAAAGCCATTTCTAATTCGAAATCGAGTTGTTTCGATGCACTGAAAATTGGTTTATCTGAATCAGCAGGTTTAATCTGTCCACAAGGTCTTGTAATATCGATTCCTGATAAAACAATGGACGAAGCGCGACCGTGATAACCAACCGGCAAATGTTTCCAGTTGGGCAACAACGCATTCGCAGGGTCACGAAACATCATTCCTACATTGGTTGCGTGCTGGATGCTACTGTAAAAATCTGTATAATTCGGGATGTGCAAAGGCATCATCATCTGAATCTCATCCAAGTTATAAAAACATTCTTCCAAAGCTCTTTCGTCTTTCGACAGCAAAGAATCTTCTAACAGCAATTGCTGAATTCTTTCGCGAACTTTATTCGTAACTGGTTTTCCTAATTCTATAAATTCGTTGATCGTGTAACCTTCGAAAACATTTTCTTCGAAATCTTTGATATCTTCAAAATAGCCAAGGTCGAATAAAGTTGCCAGATCAATGATGATATCGCCAATTCTTGTGGCACAGGCAATAAATTCTTTGTTGAAAACACAAACTCCAAACGGAATATTATGAATTGAAAAATCAGAATCTGAAGGATAATTGATGAAGGATTTCATTTTTTGAATTTAGAATTAGATTAAAAAATTAAAGCATTAAAAATAATGCTTTAATTGTAAAAATATAAGAAAATAATTTGGGTTTAAAGATTTCCGCGTCTCTCCTGCTCTCTTTCCAAAGCTTCGAAAAGTGCCTTGAAATTTCCAGCTCCGAAACTCTGAGCACCGTGTCTCTCGATGATTTCGTAGAACAAAGTTGGTCTGTCTTCGACGGGTTTTGTGAAAATCTGAAGCAAGTAACCTTCCTCATCACAATCCACCAGAATACCAAGATTTTGGAGTTTTTTGATATCTTCATCAATAGCTCCTACTCTTTCAGGAATCATCTCGTAATAGGCTTCTGGTGGTGGAGAAAGAAATTCTACACCTCTATTTTTAAGTTCTGTAACAGTTTTTACAATATCTTTGGTAGCAACTGCAATATGCTGAACACCTTCGCCTTCATAGAAATCCAGGTATTCTTCTACCTGAGATTTTTTCTGACCTTCAGCTGGTTCGTTGATTGGGAATTTAGCAAAACCATTTCCGTTGGACATTACTTTTGACATCAACGCAGAATATTCGGTATTGATTTGTTTATCATCAAATGAAAGAATATTCACAAATCCCATTACTTTTTCGTACCACTCAACTGTCGGAATCATTCTGTCCCAACCGACATTTCCTACACAATGGTCAACATATAATAATCCAACGTCAGAAGGATTATAATCGCTTTCCCATTTTTCGTAGCCCGGCATAAAAGCACCTGTATAATTTTTGCGTTCTATGAACATATGCACGGTTTCACCGTAAGTATAAACACCCGACATTTTCACTTCTCCAAATTCATCCGTCAAAGTTTTTGGTTCTAGGTAAGGTTTTCCGCCACGTTTAGTCGTTTCTTCAAAAGCTTTGTAAGCATCATCTACCCAAAGTGCCAGAATCTTAACCCCGTCACCGTGTTTTTTCTGATGTTCACAAATTGGAGAATCTGACCTAAGACCAGACGTTAAAACCAATCTGATTTTTCCTTGTTGAAGAACATAAGACGCTCTATCTCTGACTCCAGTTTCCGGGCCAGCATAAGCGACAGACTGAAATCCAAACGCTGTTTTGTAAAAATGAGCGGCTTGCTTGGCATTTCCTACATAAAACTCTATAAAATCGGTTCCGTTGATTGGGAGAAAATTCTCGGCTTGTGCGATTTTCTCGGCAAAAGTGAGTGTTGACATTTTACTTTTTACTTTTATATCTAATGATGCCAAGATAAGCATTTTCCTGAAATAAACTAACAGTTGTTAGTTTTAGTTTGTTCTATAAAAAGTGTTAAGCTAAACATCTTAAAAACACTCAATATTTTAATGCAAAATAATCTTTCATATTAAAATTATGAGATATTATAATTACAAATAATTAAATTTAATTATTCATAAAAATACAAAAGCCAATAAAAATTATGAATTACATAATATGTAATTTTAAGTACACTTAAGTTTAACTAAAATATAATTCAATTATTAAATTTGTCTATGAGTTAGTATTCTAGAAACACGAGTGTAAGATTGAGCCGTCCTTTACGGCTTTTTTTGTATAAGATTGTTCAGCAATCCGGAATTAGGATTATAGTTGTCCCAAATTTTCCAGACATTATCTATTTTCTTTATAAAATAAATCTGCGCATCCAGCTCATTAATAATATATTCTTCATCTGTATTTTCCACCACAAAAACAAGATTCCAGAATTCCTGCGTTTTTACCACAATCATTTCGTCTTGTTCAGATACAATCTCGATATCAAAAATTTCAAAATTCGATCGGTTGTTATTGGTAAAAAGTTTCAGTCCATTATCACAAAGCTGAGAACTGTAACTTCTGATTCGTTCTATAAAAGGTGATTCTAGGAAAATTAAATCTTCGAAAACATCCAAACGTAATTCTGGAAAAAGTTTGAAAAACTCGAAGTTTTTCTGGCAGTACTTATAAACAATATCTTTAGCAAAATCCTTCTCCAGCCAAGACTCGCCATAGACCTTATCGCCTTTTGCTTTTTTTACAAAGGAATTAAGATCCTTGAAACCCAGAAAAATACAAATCTTATCCAAAGTTTTGAGAAAGCGTAAATCATTATGCGTTTTATAATCATAATCGCTCTCAAAAAAACGCTGCAATGTGATATGAGAAATACTGGTTCCTAACTCAAATTTTTTCTCGTTCTGAAGTTCTTCTTTTTGGGCCAGCTCTTCTTTAATCACTTCGGCTAGAATAACATAATGACTTCTTTTCCAAGGATTTGAATCCGCCAAAATAGAGTTTTTTACGATAGAATGCTCTCGTACTTCTTCCTTTATTAAGTTGTAAATCGATTTCAATCAGATATTGTTATAATCTCAAATATACAAAAAAGCCTTTATGCAAAGGCTTTTCAATAACAAAATTATTTTTATTTAAATCTTTCGTAAGCTGCTCTGTCCAACATCTCTCTATCATCCGGATGAGAAATCTCGATTAAAGCTTTTGCTCTTTGACGGAGATTTTTACCGTAGAGATAAGCCGTTCCAAATTCCGTAACAACGTAATGAATATGACCTCTGGTTGTTACAACGCCTGCGCCTTGCTTCAGGAAAGGAACAATTCTCGGAACGCCCTTTTTGGTTCTGGAAGATAAAGCCATAATTGGTTTTCCACCTTCACTTAAAGCAGCACCACGCATAAAATCCATTTGCCCGCCAATTCCGCTGAATTGATAAGTCCCGATAGAATCTGCACAAACCTGACCAGTCAAATCAATCTCGATTGCTGAATTGATAGCGTGCATCTTTTTATTTTTCATAATGTTAATCGGGAAATTAACGTGCTGAACATCCATAAAAGCAATCGATGGATTATCATCTACAAAGTCATACAATCTTCTGGTCCCAAAGCAAAAACTGGTAATCGTTCTATTGGTATGGGTTCCTTTATATTTATTGTTAATGATATCATTTTTAATCAAATCAATCACGCCATCACTTAACATTTCTGTATGAACACCAAGGTCTTTATGATTTCCCAAACATTTCAAAACCGCATCCGGAATAGTTCCGATTCCCATTTGCAAAGTGGCTTTATCATCAATCAATTCTGCAACGTGTTTCCCAATCAGCATTTCTTCAGCACCAACTTTAGAACCGTAATCAATCGTCAAAAGGTCTTCTTCGCTCCAAACCAATTTCTCGATTCTGTTGATATGAATCATTCCATCGCCATGTGTTCTGGGCATTTTTGGATTAACAATAGCAATGATTTTTTTAGCGGTGTCAATCGCACTTCTCGCAACATCTACAGAAGTTCCCAATGTACAATAACCGTGGTTATCTGGCGGAGAAACTGTTATCAAAGCCACATCAATTGGCAGAATTCCGTTTTTGAAAAGAATGGGGATTTCACTCAAAAAAATAGGAACATAGTCACCATTTTCACCATTCACAGCTTCACGAACCGGTGTGGAAGTGAATAATGAATTGACATAAAAATTGTCTTTATATTGAGGTTTTGCAATTTCAACATTCCCTTGTTGTGTGATAGAAACCATTTCCACATTGCTCAAACGGGAAGATTGTTTTGCTAATTCATCATACAAAAGATTAGGCGTACACGCACTGCCGTGTCCGAAAATCCTGTCACCGCTTTTTATGATTGAAACCGCTTCTTCTGAACTAACGTAATTGACCATAGCAAGTTATTTTTTACAAATTTACTTTCTAAAGATAAACAAAAAAATGAGCGTTATCAGTTTGGTTAAAAGTCATATTTCAAAGGTGATTTTAAATTTTAATGAAATTAATTTTCAATAATTCAAACAAAATTTATTTACTTTGTAATTCAAAGTTCTTTACAGTAATTAAAAACTCAAAAATTATGATGACACAAAACCAAAGAAGCACTTTACTCTACTCAATTCCATTTGTAATTCTAAGTATTCCGCTGATTGCGATGCAGTTTACCAAAGAAGTGAATTGGACTTTATCCGATTTTCTGATAATGGGAATTTTGCTTTTCATCACAACATTTACTATCGATTTTGTTTTGAAAAAATTTAAAACTTTAAAATCAAGGTTGATTCTAGTTGTTGCGACTCTTGCTTTATTAGTTTTTGGTTTGGGCAGAATTGGCAGTTGGGATTTTTGGAAGTCCGTTTGCTGGGAGTTAAAAAGGATTATAAACAAAAAGCTAACATTTCTATTAGCTTTTTTGTTGTTTTTCAGATTATTCCAACCAACTCGTTTTATAGGTTGGGTCTTCCACCCTTATTGCTTCTTCAGTCAATTTCAATGGCCGGAATGGGTCAACCATCACCGCATATTCATCTGTAAATTTTTTGCCAATACTTCTTTCCATCGCACCTGGATGCGGACCGTGCACAATTCCGCCCGGATGAAGAGAAAAATCCATCAAGTCGACGTGATTTCTGCTCATAAAATCACCTTCTGTGTAAAACAAAACCTCATCCGAATCAATATTGGAATGATTGTAAGGCGCAGGAATGGCTTGCGGATGATAATCATACATTCTTGCACAGAATGAGCAAACCACAAAATTGTGCGCTTCGAAGTTCTGATGAACCGGAGGCGGTTGATGAATTCTTCCAGTAATCGGTTCGAAGTTCTTGATATTGAATTTGTAAGGATAAAAATAACCGTCCCAACCAACCACATCAAATGGATTCGTGGCATAAATGAAATCCGTGATTTGGTTTTCCTTTTTGACTTTAATCAGAAAATCGCCTTTCTCATTTTTTGGTTCTATAAAAGTGGGTGGAACAATATCACGCTCACAAAACGGCGAATGTTCAAGCAATTGTCCAAACTCGTTCCTGTAGCGTTTTGGAGTGTAAATCGGCGAATGCGCTTCTATAAAAAAGAAGACATTTTTCTCCGATTCTACTTCCAATTGATAAATTGTTCCTCTCGGAATAATGAGATAATCTCCGACGGAAAAATCGATATTTCCGAGCATGGTTTTCAGAATTCCTTTTCCTTCGTGAACGAAAAGTAATTCATCGCATTCTGCATTTTTATAGAAATAGTTTGTCGATTTTCTTGGTTTCGCCAAACCCATTTTCAAATCATTGTTTAGCATCAGAACTTTTCGACTTTCCAAAAAGTCATCTTCGGCGGTCACTTTTGCACCTTTTATCATTCTAGGCGTGACGTTTTTTTCCACCGCAATTTTTGGTGTGACGTCTTTTACATTGCCAATCGATTTGATTTGAGTCGGACGATAAGTATGATAAAGCAACGACGCAATCCCGTGAAAACCTTCTGTCCCAAAGAGTTGTTCGTAATAGAACTGGTCTTCTTCTGACTTGAAAATCGTGTGTCTTTTTTGAGGAACTTTCCCTAGCTGAACGTATCTCATTTTATTAGATTTGGCTTTTTTCAAATGTAATATTTTTTTCTGATACTTTGATTTGAACGCAAAGTTTGCAAAGATTTTTGAAAATATTTTAAGGTTCATAAAGGTGCTTCGCTCAGGAAAGAATTAAATACAAACTTTGTCATTCCAAAGGAAACTCAACAGTCTGGTTCCTACTGAAAGACAATATTGCATTTTTATCTGAATGTTGTTTGGATGCTGAATGTCATTAGCCCTGATGGTAGCGGCATCCTTTTTTGTCATTGCGATTGTACAATGTTGAACACATTACTTTACTACGTTCGCAATGACAAAAAAGATATAGCGGACAGCAGGTTCCCGGCTTCTAAAAATTCCGTAATAAAAAAGAATTATGAAAACCTTAAGATGCGTTTTTAATAGAAAATGTTATCTTTGAGAATATTAAAATTAGTACAGATGAATGATTCGTTAATGGTTTCTCAGTTGTCAGAAATAGAAAGAGCAGAATTTTACAGGAAAACGTATATGCACGTCGCAGTCGCTATTTTGGCTTTTGGAGCGGTGGAATATTTATTGTTACAGGCGATTCCGTTGGAGACAATTTTGTCTTTGGTGACGGGAAAATATATTTGGCTTGCCGTGATTGGAATTTTTTGGATGGTGTCTATGCTAGCCACAAAATTATCTTTCTCTGTGTCCAAAAACACACAATATTTGGGATTGGGACTGTTTGTTTTGATAGAAGCCGTGATTTTCTTACCAATGTTGGGAATTGCAAGTTTGTATGCGCCACAAATCATTACTCAAGCAGCTTTGGTAACCCTTTTTATGTTTGCCGGATTGACAGCAACAGTATTTTTCACCAATAAAGATTTTTCTTTCCTTAGAAATATTATCGTAATTGGTGGTTTTGTAGCATTAGGCGTTATTGTTGTGGGTGCAATTTTCGGCTTCAATTTGGGACTTTGGTTCTCTCTGGCGATGGTTGGATTGGCAAGTGCGAGTATTCTTTATGAGACTTACAACATCAAAAATGTTTACACAAAAGGACAATATGTTGGCGCTGCTTTGCAAATGTTCTCATCGATAATGCTTTTGTTCTGGTATATTTTGAGAATATTTTTGAGCAGAAGAGATTAGTATAGAAAGTCTTCGAGAATTGACATAATAATACAAACTCATCAAATTTTTTTGGTGAGTTTTTTTATGTCAAAATTTTATTTTATCACAAAATTTCAATTTTAAAATAAAATTGTTAGCTTTGTCTAACATTTTTGTTTCAATGAAATTATTTATTCTTTATCTTATACTTTTATCGAGTTTACTTTTTGCTCAGACGGATTCTATCAAAATTGATTCTGTCAAAACTAATTTGGTCGATTCTTTTAAAAATCAAAAAGATATTGATGAAGTCACGATAACTCAGTTTTCTGTGAAGAAATTAAATAGTCCGATTTCGACCGATGTTTATTCACAACAGTTTTTCAGGAAGAATCCGACACCTAATATTTTTGAATCGATTGCGATGGTAAATGGTGTGAAACCTCAACTCAATTGTTCGGTTTGTAATACGGGCGACATTCATATCAACGGCTTGGAAGGTGCTTATACAATGATTTTGATTGACGGAATGCCCATTGTGAGCTCACTCTCTACAGTTTATGGTTTGAGCGGAATCCCAAATAGTTTGGTTGACAGAATCGAGATTACGAAAGGTCCGGCTTCATCTATTTTCGGGTCGGAAGCAATGGGTGGCGTGATTAATATTATTACAAAAAATGCTTTGCAGGCTCCGAATTTCTCAGCGGATCTAATGACGGGAAATCAAGGTGAAATCAATCTGGACATTGCGAAAAAAGTAATTGACAATAAGAATTTTTCGAGTTTATTGAGTATCAATTATTTTTATTTCGGAAACAGAATTGATCAGAATAAAGACAATTTTACAGACACTGCCTTGCAAAACAGAATCTCTGTTTTCAACAAGTGGAATTTTAAAAGAAAGGAAAACCGATTAGCAAGTTTTGCTTTGAGATATTTTTATGAAGACAGATTCGGTGGAGAAATGCAATGGAAAAAGGAAAACCGAGGTTCTGATGATGTTTACGGCGAAAGTATTTACACCAATCGATTTGAATTATTTGGCATCTATCAATTGCCGACGAAGGAAAAACTTTTGCTCCAATATTCTTACAATTACCACGACCAAAATTCGTTTTATGGCAACACGCCTTATATGGCAACTCAGAAAGTTTTGTTTCTGCAACTTAATTGGGAGAAGCAATTGGGAAAACATAACCTGAAATCGGGAATCAGCTATAAATCAAATTTCTACGATGACAATACGCCCGGAACCGCCAATTCTTCAGGACAAAACCAACCGATGAAATCTCCGATTACAGGCATTTATTTGGAAGATGAGTGGGAAATTAATGACAAAAATATGTTGCTTTTAGGTTATAGATACGATTATCACAAGATTCACAAATCTGTGCACTCGCCGAGACTGGCTTGGAAATTTGAGCCCAATCCATACAATACTTTGAGGTTAAGTTTTGGAACAGGTTTCCGTGTAGTAAATCTTTTTACAGAAGATCACGCAGCGCTGACTGGATCGCGAGAAGTCATTATCAAAGAAGATTTGAAACCTGAAAAATCTTTAAATACAAACCTTAGTTATCTGATGAAAATCCCTGTCAATAATTATTTTATCAATGTTGATATTAATGGTTTTTACTCTTATTTCAATAATAAAATTATTGGCGATTTTGATTCTCAGCCAGACAAGATTATTTACAACAATTTATCTGGACACGCCATTTCAAGAGGAGTTTCTGCAGAAATCAGTACAAACTGGACTTTGCCAATTCAACTGATGTTTGGAATAACTTATATGGATGTTTATCAGGAAAACAAAGGTGATAAAATTCAACAATTGCACGCGCCTAAATGGAGCGGAACTTACAATTTGAGTTATCAATTTGCGAACAAATTTTCGCTGGATTGGACGGGACAATTTTATGGACCAATGCGACTGCCAACTGTTCCAGATGACTTCCGTCCGGAATATTCGCCTTGGTTTACATTGATGAATATCCAATTGACCAAGAAATTTGATAATGGGTTTGAGATTTATGGAGGCATTAGAAATCTATTAAATTTTACACCGAAAAATCCAATTCTGAGACCGTTTGACCCTTTTGATAATAATGTAGATGATATTGCGAGCAATCCGTACAGTTATACTTTCGATACGACTTATGGCTATGCGCCGATGCAGGGAATTCGGACGTTTTTGGGGATTCGTTATCAGATTAGGTAGATGTTAGAAATTAGATTTAAGAAGTTAGATTAATGAAAATATTGACTTTCATATTATTAATGATTTCCGGAATTTTTAATTCGCAGGAAGTGAAGCAATATGGGTTTGAGAGTTTACCGGAAAAGTTGGAGAAACCGATTTTGATTTTTATGAAAACTAATTGGTGTTCGATTTGTAAAATTCAGAAATATCAGATGGAGAAGGATTTGGAGTTGAGAAATCTGATTGATGAAAAGGTTTATTTTATCACTTTCAATCCTGAAAAACATAAAGAATCGATTACTTTTTTTGGTGAAAATTACAATTATATTTCAAATGGAAATTCTGGGATTCACGAATTGGCGGTTGAAATTTCATCCAATAAAAAACCAGTTTATCCCAGCTGGATTTTGATTGATAAAGATGGGAAAATTTTGTTTCGAAATGAAGGATTGCTTGATAATGGGATTTTGAAATTATTGATAAACACTTTGACTCCGCTCAGTGTGACATTAAACAAAAAAACCTTCTGAAAATTAATCCAGAAGGTTGATAATCTATATTTAATAATCTTATTTCGTCAAATCCAGACCGCCAAAATTACCGGAACTCATCATTACAAAAGCACCTTTTGATTTGTCTAACGTTTCCCAATATTGCTGTAAATCTTCTGCATTAGTAAACACTTTCAGATTCTCATTTTTGAATTTTTCCTTTATTAATTCTGGAGAAATCGGGTCCATTCTTTTGATTTTCAGAGCATCTTCGGAATAGAAAACGACGGCATTATCCAGGCCATCCATTGCGTGGTCATATTGCTCAAGGAAAACAGGATTCAGACTTGAGTAGGTGTGCAATTCTAAAAATCCGAATGTTTCAGTTTTTGAAAATTGTTCTGCAAATGCAGAAACTGTAGCCTTCACTTTGCTTGGTGCGTGTGCGAAATCTTTGTAAAGCAAACCTCCGTCTTGCCTTTCGACTTTCTCCAATCTTTTTGAAGCGCCTTTGAAACTCATAATCGCTTCATAGAATTCTTCTTCCATAATTCCCAATTGCGAACAGATGAATCTGGCACCCTCCATATTCAACAAATTGTGTTTGCCGAAAACGGACAGTGGAATATCGCCCATATCGGTTTTAAGATTCACAATGCCATCCACGATTTCATAATCCGGTGTTTTGTATGGGATTTTACGGAAATAATTTTCAGCACTTTGTACCACTTTTACCACTTCTTCATCTTCCTCGTTATAAACCAAAACACCACCAGGCGTAATGCTCGCAACAAATTTTCTGAACTGTTCCACATAATCATCAAACGTTTTGAAAACATTGATATGATCCCAGGCAATTCCGGAAACTAATGCAATGTTAGGTTGATAAAGCAAAAACTTAGAACGCAAATCAATCGGAGAAGAAAGATATTCGTCACCTTCAAGAATCATAAAATCATTATCCTCCGTAATCTTCACCATACAATCAAAACCTTCCAACTGCGCACCGACCATATAATCGATGTCTTTTTGATGGAAGTTTAAAACGTGAAGAATCATTGATGTAATGGTAGTTTTCCCGTGGGAACCGCCGATGACTACTCTGGTTTTTTCTTTGGATTGTTCGTAGAGAAACTCTGGATAAGAATAGATTTTCAAACCTAATTCTTTTGCTTTTGCGAGTTCGGGATTGTCTGCGTGGGCGTGCATTCCGAGAATTACGGCATCAATATCCGAAGTCAATTTCTCCGGAAACCAACCTAATTCTGCAGGAAGAATCCCTCTTTTTTCCAATCTGGATTTTGAAGGTTCAAAAATAGCATCGTCTGAGCCTGTGACCTGATAGCCTTTATCTTTGAGCGCAATGGCAAGATTGTGCATCGCAGAACCGCCAATAGCAATAAAATGGGTTTTCAATTCTGAATAATTTTAGACAAAAGTAAGGAAAGATGTTAGAAGTGGGAAGCGTGATCTTAGATTTTTATCCTTGATTTTGGAAATAAAAAAAACCTGACTTTATAAAAATCAGGTTTCGAGAATATTTATGAATGAGTGGTTTGGGCGTGTTGTAATTCGTATTCTATTTTAAGTTCCTCACCGGTCAGCGTGAAATAAATATTCTGAAGCTGGTGAAGATAATTACATTTAATATAGTTTCCAAAGTACAAGAAACCTTGTAAAATCTTATTGGAATCTAAATCAAAGTCATACCTGCAGTAGTTGGAAAGTTCAAATCTTATTCTGCTGGAAGATCTGTAAGCTTCTTTGAATCCTAATTTTTTAAGCCATTCTGCCGTCAAAGCAATTGGTTTCAAATTTCTGTGATCGATAGCTGTGTCAGAATCTATTTTAACAATAAGATTGTTGTTACTATTCTCCATTCCCATTACCGGAACGATCTCGTTGCCGTAAATCAGCAAATTGTTTAGTCTAAGTTCTGTAGCTTCCATATCGGTGGTGTGATTTATAAGTTGAATTGTGTAGAAATACACTTGCAAAACGTCTGCCAAGTTGATGCAAAATCAATAATAAACTCACATTATTTTTATAAATCTTATTGCTTCATATTTAAGCTATCACTATACAACTCCTTTGCCATCTCTCCATCCTTTGTCTATCATGTCTTATTATGAATAATTTAACATTTCTTTTTTATTTTAATATTAAATGCAAAACCAAATGGAATCAATGGTATATTCTTTGAACTTGATTGAATTCCAAAATCAAAATATTATGACATCAAACAATCTTATCAATAAAACAGTTGTTATTACCGGCGCATCGAGCGGTGTCGGTTTAGCTGCTGCAGAAGCTTTTGCACAAGAAGGCTGCAACCTGGTTCTAGCAGCTAGAGGCAAGGAAGCCCTGGAAAATGCAATAGAGATATGTCAAGCACTTGGTGGATTTGCTGTAGGAATCCCGACCGATGTTTCGGATTTCAAAGATGTTGAACATTTGACAGGAGAAGCATTAAAAATTAGCGGAACGATTGACGTTTGGGTGAATAATGCCGGCGTTATGGCAACAGGAAAATATGAAGAAACCCCGATTGAGGTAATTGACCAAGTCATCAAAACCAATTTATTAGGTTATATGCATGGTGCAAGAAGCATCTTACCAGTTTTCAAAAAACAAAAGCATGGTGTTTTGATTAATAATATTTCTATTGGTGGATGGATGCCTGCTCCTTATGGAACAGCTTATTCCGCTTCAAAATATGGAATCCGAGGAATGACGGAATGTTTACAAGGCGAAGTCTCAGATGAACCGGATATTCATATTTGTGGATTGTATCCAAGTATTCAAAAATCGACGGGAAATATGCATTCTGCAAAATATTCCGGTTTGGATTTTAAAATTCCGCCAACAGCTTCTGACCCTAAAAAATTAGCCGCGGCAATGGTAGAAATGGCAAAAAATCCTCAGAAAAGTAAATTCACAGATTTCTCTTCATTAATGATGAAGGGAATGTACAGCATTATGCCAAAACCACTTATCAACACCACTTCTGCCGCATTGAGGTTATTGATGAAAGAAGACAACGAAACAGACACAGACGGAAATATACTGACGCCTTCTAAGAATCCAATGCGAATCTATGGCGAAACAATGCTATCACCGACTAAGAAATCAAAAAATCTACTTATCACAGGCTTGGGAATCGCTGCACTTGTCTTTTTATCCAGACAACTGAAACCAAAAGCATAAATCAAATCAAATCGATATACAAAAGAGGTAATTGTTGTTGCAATCACCTCTTTTTACGTCTTTGATTTTTTATTTTAAAATTTCTTCTAAATTTCTTCTAAATTCAAAATATAAATTCGCTAAATAAAAATCCCGATATTTATAAAATAGAATTACCGATGAAAATCCTGATTATTGAAGACGAAACAGAATTGGCAAAAAGTGTTGCAGAATATCTTTCTGAGGAAAACTATCTGTGCGAATTTGCCTTCACTTTCTATGAAGCGATGTACAAGATTGAGACCTTCCAATATGATTGTATTATTCTGGACATTATGCTTCCAGACGGCAATGGCTTGAAAATTCTGGAAGAACTGAAAAAGCAAAATAAAGAAGACGGTGTTATTATCGTTTCTGCAAAAAATGCTCTGGACGATAAAATAAAAGGCTTGCAACTTGGTGCAGATGATTATTTGACGAAACCATTCCATTTATCGGAATTGATGGCTAGAATCTATTCTATAATCAGGAGAAAACAGTTTAATAATTCTAATATTATCAATCAAAATGAATTACAAATCGATCTTTTGGCAAAGACTGTTTCAGTCAACAATGAAATAATTGCATTAACAAAAAAAGAGTTTGATTTGCTCATTTATTTTATCGGAAACAAGAACAAAGTCATATCCAAAAGTACTTTAGCAGAACATCTTTCCGGCGATTTTGCAGATATGCTGGACAATCACGATTTTGTTTATGCCCATGTCAAAAATTTAAAGAAAAAACTGAATGACGCTGGCTGTGACAAATACTTAAAAACGGTTTATGGAACGGGGTATAAATGGATTTCTAATTAGATATTAGTTAATTGCCAATTATAATTAATTTTATCCTTTGGAAAACCTGAAAATCATTATTGACTTGAAACCGCTACTTAGTAAAACCACCAAACCATTCATCATTTATGTCCTGATTATTCTGGTCATCAGCATACCGGTTTACTATTTTGTGGTAGATGCAATTTGGAAACACGAACTGGATGAACACAATGAGATTGTTGCTGAAAAAACAGCATTCCAAATCAATAGCCAGAAATTATCTGACCGGAAACTAGCCGAAACGATAACACTCTGGAACACCATCCAGCCAAGCACAAACATTCAAAATTTAGAACAAAATGATGATCTGAAAGACCGGATTTTCATTATCGAAAAAAAACATCAGTTTCTGCATTTTGAAGATATCGACAGGTTCAGGTGTTTATCGAAGATTATTTATCTCAACAAAAAACCGTATCGTTTCAACATAGAAACCAATATCGAAGAATCTCAGGAAACTATTTTTTTCATCTCCGCAACCACGGTTATTCTCTTCATTCTTATTGTCGGCGGATTGTTATTTCTCAACAGAAGACTTTCAAAATCGGTTTGGAAACCTTTTCGTGAGACTTTGGATCAACTGAAAACTTTCAGTCTTAATAATCAGACAAAAATTGAATTTCCGCAAACCGATGTCAGTGAATTTGACGAACTGAATCAATCATTAAGCAAGCTGATAGAACATAATGTTTCCGTTTATAAAACTCAGAAAGAGTTTACAGAAAATGCTTCCCACGAGTTGCAGACACCTTTGGCGATTCTGAAAAACAAACTCGATATTCTTTTGCAAAACGAAGATTTGACGGAAAAACAATATCAGATTGCCGAAGAAATGAACCGCGCTTTGTCCAGAAGTTCGAGAATCAATAAAAACCTTTTATTATTAGCAAAAATTGAAAACAATCAGTTTGAGAATTCTGAAATACATCTGGACAAATTACTTAATCAAAGCTTGGAAATTCTGCAAGAACATTTTGATCAGAAAAACATTTCCGTTCACAGCGAAATTTCTTCTGATGTAAAAGTGAATGGAAACATTGGATTAACCGAAGTTTTGATTAATAATTTGATTTTAAACGCTATCCGGCATACTCTGATTAACGGTTCGATTTCTATTATATTAAACAATTCTGTGTTCGAAGTTTCCAATTCGGGAACAGAAAAACTCAATCCTGATTTGCTGTTCAAACGGTTTTCCAGATTCTCGAAAGATAACAATGGAAGCGGACTCGGACTTGCTATTGTAAAAGAAATCTGCAAATCTCAGAATTGGAAAATCGATTATAAATTTGAAAAAAATCATCACTTTTTTTCAGTAATAATTTAAATTCTAAATTTCTTCTAAATTAAGTTATTACTTTACGGTTTTACAAAACGCGTATCCAATGGATCAAAAACATGAGACTTTAAGGCCTTTTTACAAAATTTCCAACAGCAGGTTTTCTATATTATTTTCAATTTTAAGCTTGTACATTCTGTTTTCGAGTGTCATAAGAATAGTATTTCTGATTTGGTCATCCAAAGATCTTGATTTTAATCTGGCAGGTATGTTGCGGGCCTTTTTCACAGGATTCTGCTTCGATTTTGCAGTGGGGGCTCTATTTTTACTGCTGTATTCCGTGTATCTTCTTTTTTTTCCAAAAAGATGGATTGGTTCCCGGTTTGATAAAATTTTCACATACGTTTATCTGGCGATTGTTCTTCTCATTATTTATTTCAGTCTTTTGGCAGAGATTCCTTTCTGGGATGAGTTTGGTGTGAGGTTCAATTTTATTGCGGTTGATTATTTGATTTATACTTACGAGGTTGTTTCCAACATCAATGAGTCTTATCCTTTACCGCTCATTATTTTTATATTGGTTGCTTTGATTGTTCTGACGTTTGTTTTCCTTCACAAAAGAAAAATATTCCAAAAAACATTTTCTGATAAAAGACCGATTTCCAAACGGTTCGCTTTTTTCTCAATGTTAGTTTTTCCGGCTTTAGTACTAAGTCTTATCATGAAAAATAAACAAGCAGACTTTACTAACAATTTAGTTTTAAATGAATTAGGTAAGAACGGAACATTCTCATTCTTTGCGGCGTTCAAATCCAATCAACTGGATTATGAAACTTTTTATCCGAAAATCGATGATAAAGAAGCGTATTCTGTTCTGAAGAAAAATCTTTTGCAGGAAAATCAGACTTACGCTACCAACAAATGGGACGATATTTCCAGAACTACGAAATCCGAAAATGAGCAACGCCCGAATGTTATCTTAATTGCGATAGAAAGTTTTAGTGGAGATTTTCTGAAAGCTTTCGGAAACAAAGATAATCTCACTCCAAATTATGATAAACTGGCTAACGAAAGTATTTTCTTTACCAATCTTTATGCAACCGGGACCAGAACTGTGCGTGGAATGGAAGCTTTAACTTTGTCCGTTCCGCCGACTCCGGGGAACAGTATTGTTCGCAGACCTGATAATCAGAATCTATTTTCTGTGGCGACGATTTTTAAAGAGAAAAATTATCAACCATATTTTATCTACGGTGGTGATGGTTATTTTGATAATATGAATAATTTTTTCGGAGGACAGGGCTTTGATATTGTAGACAGGAATCGTGGAAATCCTTTGTCAGACGAAATCAAAACTCAGCGTTTCAATATTCCGGACAACGAAGTGAGTTTTGAAAATGCGTGGGGAATTTGCGATGAAGACCTTTACAAACAATCTATAAAATATGCTGATAAAAACAGCAAGCTCAACAAGCCTTTTTTCCAGTTTGTGATGACGACTTCCAATCATAAGCCTTACACTTTTCCGTCTGGAAAAATCGACCTTCCGCAAGGCGACAGAAATGCGGCGGTAAAATATACCGATTATGCTTTAGGGAAATTTCTGGCTGATGCAAAAACAAAACCTTGGTTCAAAAACACTGTGTTCGTCATCGTTGCCGACCATTGTGCGAGCAGCGCCGGAAAGTGGGAAATCAATATCGACAAACACCATATTCCTGCGATTATTTACAATCTTCCTCAAAAAGTAGAGAAAATCAATCGTCTGGCTTCTCAGATTGATTTGATGCCTACCTTATTCGGTTATCTCGGCTGGAATTACACAACAAGCTTGTACGGAAAAGATATTAATCAGACAAAAATTGGCGATGAACGCGCATTCATAGGAAATTACAGAACTTTGGGAATGTTGAAAGGTAATATTTTCACTCAGATTGATGACCGGAAAAAGGTCAAGCAATTTGATGTAAAAAAATCGAATCAATGTTTATCTGAAGTAAAATCTAAAAATCAGCAGTTGATTTCTGAGACAATTTCCTATTATCAAACTGCGAGTGAAAGATTTAAAAATGGAAAAATGAAGGCGAAATAGTTTTCTTCTAAATATCTTCTAAATCAGGTTGCACCTTTGTAAAGTAAAATTTATGGTGTAACCTTTTTTATTAGTAAAAATGATTGTTGAAGTTGTTCTATTGTTCTTCGGAACCATTTTCGCATTCTGGCTGAGTGCGATTTGCGGAGGCGGCGCAAGCCTCATTTTAATCCCTATTTTAAATCTTTTATTACCAGCTTCTGTCGTTCCTTTTTCCTTGACAATCGGAACATTTACGAGTTCGGTTTCAAGAATTGCGGTTTTCAAAAAACATATCAACTGGAAGATTTTCTTTTGGTTTGTTCCGTTTTCGATTCCTGCGGTATTGATTGGCGCTTACCTCATCAAATATATCAATCCGAATTATCTTCAATTGATTGTCGCTTTTTTTCTTATTGCCAATGTTCCTCAACTTTTCAAAAAAGTAAAGAATGACGAAACAGATGAAAAAGCGTCTCCGAAATATGTTTTGGCCATCATCGGTTTTCTGGCAGGATTTGTTTCCGGAATTACTGGCGCAATTGGATTATTATTTAATCGATTTTATTTGAAATTCGGATTAAAAAAAGAAGAGATTGTTGCGACTCGTGCGGCGAATGAAGTTTTCCTACATCTCATCAAATTGGTGATTTATATTTCTCTCGGATTGTATTCCAATCTTGCTTTGTGGCTGGGATTGGCGATTGCTGTTGCAACGATTATTTCATCCTATACAGTGAAATATATCCTACCTTACCTGAGTGAAAATCTCTTCAGAAAAATTGGTTACGGAGCAATGGTTGTTGCGGGAATCACTTTATTGATAGGAACTTCCGACAAAATCATCCAACAAGATAAATTGGGCGTTACGATAGCAAAAAGTGAATCGATTATCTCTTGGCGGTCGACAGATTTTGTGATTGAATTTGCGTTTGATGACGGCTTGGAAATCGAAAGACCTATCCATCCAAAAGAATTACCCAATCATCTTAAAACAAAATATGATTCTCTGAAAGATCATTATGATGTGATTCATCTGGAAAAGGTTTTCACTTTCCGAAATGAACCTTCCTACGAATTCTATTGTTACAAAGACAATCAGCTTACCAAATTTGAAAGTTAACTTAGAATTTATTATATATGAAACTAATATTCTCAGGCTTATTAATTATTTTATTAAGTTCTCAAAACCTTTTGGCTCAGGACAGTTTAGCTGTAAAAAAAGATTCTATTGACAGTGTTTCTGTTGCGCATTTGCCTCTTGACAAAGCCTATCAATTCAATTATAAAAAACTGATTATTCCCGCTGCATTTATAACTTACGGCGTGGCTACTTTGAAGTTTGACAAACTAAAACAATTGAATTTTTCGACAAGAAGCGAAATCAACGAACATCAGCCTGACCATATTCGACTGGATAATTACACGCAATTTGCTCCTGCCGCTTTGGTTTATGGCTTGAATGCTTTTGGCGTTGAGGGAAAACATAATTTCCGAGACCGAAGCATCATCTACGGAACATCATTATTATTGGCATCTGCAGTCATAATGCCGACGAAACATTTAGCAAAAGAAGAAAGACCCGACCAATCGAATCGGCTGTCGTTTCCTTCCGGTCATACGGCTTTTGCATTTGCATCCGCACAGTTTATGTATAGAGAATACAAGGATACCAATTTCTGGCTGGGAGTTTCCGGTTATTCTTTGGCGGTTTTCACTGGCGTTTACAGAATGCTGAATGATAAACATTGGTTCAGTGACGTGGTTGCCGGAGCAGGAATTGGGATTTTGTCGACAGAAGCTTCTTATTGGTTGTATCCAAAAATAAACAAGTTATTATCCGGAAAAAATAAAAATTCTTCAGTAATGATGATGCCTTTCTATCAGAATAAAACAGCGGGAATTGGATTGGTGAAAAATTTTTGAAGCTGATTTGGCAAAATACTTGCTTTTAAAAATATAAGTAGGGGGATGCTTCGTTGGTCTTCCTACTTTTTTTTATTAAAAAAAGACATAATTAGATTCAAATTATAAATAAAAAGAGCTATCAAATGATAGCTCTCTCTTTTTTAATTGGAAATTAAATTATTCCTTCAAAACTCGTTCAGTAACTTTATTATTATTCACAGTTCCTGTAACAATATAATTACCTTTTGGCAAATCTGCGATACTCACTTTTGCACCAGCTTTAACATTAGCCTTTTTTACAAGCTGTCCGGACATTGTAAAGAACTGAACATCCTGAACATCAGAACTGAAATAAACTTCGTTATTTTTCACCAATGTATTTCTAATGAATGCTGATTTAGAACCGTTAATATCGCCAACTGCTAAAGTCTGACCACTACCCTGAGGCGTTGGAAGCCCAGCGGTAAAATCTATATTGTTATTATTAGTATCTGTTCCATTTGCATTTCTTGAGATAGATAATACAAGCAATGGTGACGGTGCAGCTCCATTGCCTTCAAATTGATTTGCCAGACCATATCCTACGAAGTCAATAACATTAGACGCTGTAGGCCCCGTGACACGGACATTATTGGTTGCCAAGGCCACTTTTCCTGAAGCTAATCCCAATTGGAGACCAACACCCGCTACAGGACCGGAACCATCTAAATTAAGAACCACATCTACAATCAGATTCACGCCAATAAGACCGTCACCTGCAGTTCCCTCAGAACCTTGCTGAATTAAATAGGTTTGACCGGGTGCCAAAGTAATACTTGGAAGATTATGATATTGTGTAAACTGACCAGAAAAAGCCCCATATTGAATAGTTGCTCCAGTAAGAGAAGCCGTAGAAGATCCAATATTTTTCAATTCAATAAAATCAGTACGAAACAAGGCGTTAAGAAGCCCACCTGCTGTATAAATTTCGTTGATAACAATCTGCGCATTAAAAAATGCCACTGAGGACACAAGTCCAACAAATGTAAAAAACTTTTTCATAATAATTTATTTTAGTGATTTAAATATAATTTACAATTATAATACCAAAATAAAATCGATTATTTACATTATGATTACGAATATCATAATTATTAATAAAAATTAAAGCAGAATAATATTAGCTTTTTAACCATTTTTTAGCGTGAATTTATTTTTTTGTTGGAAGATTGAAATTAACTGTTGAAAAAAGGCAATAAAAAACCCTAAGACATTCTAAGCAAATGAATTAGGGTTTTGGAGGTGCCTAGCGGATTCGAACCGCTGTAGATGGTGTTGCAGACCACTGCCTAGCCGCTCGGCCAAAGCACCATTTTGTTTGGTTTGCAAATTTAGTGTTTTTTTTTAATTTTCAAATTTTATCTATCTTTTTTATTTGATTTTTTTAGATTTTTTAAATTTTGAAGTTTTTTTTAAAACCATCGAGTTACACATAGCCCTGATGGTAACGGTTACCCCACAGCGATGGCGCGGAACGCAGTGGAGCGCCAGAGCGAGGAGTATGAGTGGACAGCAGGTTCACGGCTCCCAAATATTAATGATTTACATATCTTTAATCGATTAATACAACCTTTGGTTAGGTTCTAAATAAGTATCTTTGCAAAAAATTTTTAGAAATAATGGATAAATTCCAACTTAATACGATAGAAGAAGCACTGGAAGACCTTAAAAATGGCAAAATGGTCATTGTAGTAGATGATGAAGACCGTGAAAATGAAGGAGACCTCATCGCTGCTGCTGAACTGACTACACCTGAGATTGTCAATTTTATGGCAACTTATGCAAGAGGTTTGATTTGTATGCCGCTAACTGAAACGAGATGCGACGAATTGGAACTGCACTCTATGGTTTCGAATTCTACCGACCCAAAAGAAACGGCTTTTACTATTTCTGTTGACCTTCTTGGAAAAGGTGCTACGACGGGAATCTCCGCTGGTGACCGCGCCAAAACCATCCAAGCGATTATGGATTCTAACACAAAACCTGGCGACCTGATGCGACCTGGTCACATTTTCCCATTGCGTGCAAGAGAAGGCGGCGTTTTGAAAAGAGCAGGACATACGGAAGCGGCGGTTGATTTGACAAGATTGGCAGGACTGAAAGAAGGCGGCGTTATCTGCGAAATCCTAAATGAGGACGGAAGTATGTCGAGACTGCCACAACTTTTGGAATTTGGGAAGAAGCACGATTTGAAAGTGATTTCTA